>JAHEDS010000083.1 GCA_024641135.1 Flavobacteriales bacterium | reverse complement strand
GGAATTTCGAGTCCACGTAACACATAATCAACATTACTGTACTGAGTTGGTTTACCATCAATATAAGTTTGCCACCCAGAACTATAATAAATTTCAGAAAAAACAGCAAAACCTTTTTGTTTGTTTGCAGATTGATATTTTAAATAATTTGGTTTATAATCTATTAATGAAATAGTTGCAGATGAATCCAATCTGTATTGAGATTCATAATTTTCTTTCAAAATCCAGTTTTTATTGATGACAGCTTTTGTTTTATTATCTAAACTATCCAATGCTAATATTTCTTCATTAACAGTATTTACACTTATTAAATTTTTAATAAACCAGGCATTGCCATTAGCTTCATCGTTTAAATAGGGTATTAATTGACCTTTATCATCTTGTATAATAATATACTTGGTATTTAACATATTTAATACATTGATATTATTTTTAGAAATATAAAAATCGAATAATTCATCATAGCGTTGTAATGAAGCAGCATGATACCCCGATAATGAATTATGAAAATAAGAAGCACGTGCTCCTGAAGATGTTAAATCAAAAACCTTGAAATGAGAAGTATCTTTTAATATTTCTAAATCTGCCGTATTAGGCTGATAAGGTCTATTAATACTTATTGACGAGGCGAAATCCTCATTATTAACATAGCGCTTATCAACAACTACTAAATCAACCAAAATAAGGACTCCCAAAACAATCAGTGCCGAGTTGAGTTTTAATTTTTGTTTTAAAAATAAAAATAATACACCTGCTGTTAGTAATACAAATACTATTGTTCTAATAGTATCCTCTATAAAAATGGATATTCTATCTTCTTTTACTGCATCAATAAAATCCTGACCATAATTCTGTATGTAAAACCCATCATTCACTCCAACAAAATCAAATAAAGAGGATTTAAACAGAAGGAATAATAAGCTGATTCCTCCTGTAATTATAGTAGTATTTCTTAAGGCTTTTAGTTTATTTTCTTTTTCTTCTTGATTAAAGTATTTTGAAAGCCCAATTATAGCTAGAATTGGAACACACAATTCTAATATAACCTGAATGGAACTAACAGCCCTAAACTTATTATAAAGCGGTATGTAGTCAATAAAGAAATTAGTTAAAATACCTAAATTTTTTCCATATGATAATAATAAAGAGAGTATCGTGCCTCCAACTAACCACCACTTTAAAGGACCTTTTACAATAAATAACGCCAATACAAATAAAAATAAGACAACTGCTCCAATATATGCTGGTGCTTCAACTATGGGCTGCTCACCCCAGTACATAGGGGCTCGTTTTGATTCCTCTAATGCTTGTGAAGGTGTGGCTCCAAGTTTTAAAAAGGCATTATAGGTTTTAGAATCTTTACCAACATCTTCTCCATTACCTCCACCCATAAATCTGGGTATAAACAAATTGAATGTTTCGGCAATACCATAACTAAACTGAGTTATATAATCTCTATCTAAACCAGAAGTTACTTCTTTTGAAGAGCCATCTGGATTAATTGTAAGTTCACTTTTACCACGTGTACTTTCTTTAACATATTCCTGAGTTGCCAATATATTGGTAGCATTTAAACCAACCGCCAAAACAGCAGCAATAATTAAAACTCCTAAAGATTGAAAATAAACCTTTAACAATTTATTTCTATAAGCCTCAATCAAATATGAAATTCCTAAAACAATAACCAACAGCAATAAATAATAGGTCATTTGAAAATGATTCGCAACAATTTCTAATCCTAAGGCTAAGGTTGTTAATATAAAACCTAAAATATATTTTCTTTGAAAGGTTAAAATAATTCCGCTTAAAACCAATGGCATATAGGCAATAGCATGTGCTTTACTATTATGACCAACACCCAAAATAATAATTAAATAGGTTGAAAAACCAAAAGCTAGGGCTCCTAAAACTGCAAGTTTATAATCTATCTTTAAAACTAACATTAGAATATAAAAACTTACTAAATAAAGAAATAAATAGTCAGCTGGTCTTGGTAAAAACCGAAGCGTAAGATCTAAACTTTTAATATAATTATGAGGATATTTAGCCCCTAACTGATAGGTGGGCATACCTCCAAATGCACTATTGGTCCAATACGTTTCTTCTCCTGTTGCTGCTTTAAAATCCTTTTGCTGCTTTGACATGCCAATATATTGCATGATATCGCTTTGAAAAATTTGTTTACCTTGAAGAACTGGACTAAAATAAAATAATGATATCAATACAAATCCTATTAGAACTAATAGGTGTGGAAGTAATCGTTTTAGTGAAAATTGCATGAATTCAGATTAAAATCAATGATTGCGGAAATTAATCAATTTCTTCGTAATCAATATAGTCTCCTACGTTTTTATTTGAAGATTTAGTGTTAGGAACTTTATCAATGGTAACCTCACCTTCTTTTCGTGGAGGTTCATTTTGTTTTTGATACTGACCTCCAAAATGCTGTTGTGCTTTTTTTGCAACAAATTTCATAAATAAAGGTGCAAACAATCTGGAGATTACTTTTAGAACATAATAAATCAATAAAATAATTAAAATAGTTCTTAGCAACCCAGTGGCTGATGCAAATTGTAGCATAATGTAATTTTTAAACAAAAATACAATTCTATACTTTTAAAAAACACTCAAAAATGATAAAAAAACTATAAAATCTCTATATTTGAAAACCTTTAATTTTGCTGTAAATAAATAGCCTTATCATTTTATAAGACTATAAAAACTAAAAATATCAATATGAAGCTATTAAAACCTACCGTAGTATTCCTCTTTTGCTTTTCTTCAATAAATCTATTTAGCCAATATACAGATGTTATAAATTCCAATAGACCGGGCGTTTCCAGAAGTGCTTTTTCAGTCGGAACCAATGTTGCTCAGTTTGAATTGGGACCTTATATGATTACAGAAAAACGTACTCCAGCCACTAAAACAGAAGTTTCTGGTTTTGGAGTTGATTTTGCTGCCCGTTATGGATTTTTATTTGAAGAATTGGAGTTAAATATTGAAGGTACTTATCAAAATGATACTAAGACCTATTTTTCAAATATTCCATTTGACGAGTCACGTGCAAACTTTAAATACGTCGCTGTGGGAGCAAAATACTTGCTTTACGATCCATATAAGAATTCAGAAAACGAAAAACCCAACCTTTATAGCTGGAAAGCAAACCATCGCTTTAAGTGGACTTCATTAATTCCTGCCGTTTCTGTTTATGCAGGTGCCAATTATGATGTTAAGAACAACCCTTATACAGCTCAGGGGATTGAAGGTTTTAGTCCAAAAATTATGATTGCTACACAACATAATTTAGCAGGTGGCTGGGTTTTTGTTATGAATTTAATTAAGGACCGAATTGGAACAGATCAATCCGATTTTCAATATATTTTAACCCTTACACATTCATTTAGTCCAAAATGGGTAATATTTGGTGAGACACAAGGTATTCAAAGCGATTTCTATGCTGATAATCTTTTTAGAATTGGTGGCGCTTATTTATGGAGTAAAGATTTTCAGTTAGATTCTGCAATAACTTTTAATTCAAAAGACACTCCATCTGTTTTTAGTGTTAATTTAGGAGCTTCTTTCAGATTAGACTTCCACAAGGATAAAATTGTTGATAATGGCACTTCAGCTAAACAAGAAGGAAAAAGACGATCTAGAGGGAGTAAAAAAACTACCGATGTCATTGAAGAATACAACAAAAAACATAAAAGAAAAAAACAAGATTTTTAATAAAAGTTAAGACACCCGTTTTTAGATGATTACAATTAAAGAAGTGAAAAGTAAAAAAGATTTAAAGGTTTTTGTAAAGTTTCCCTTTAAACTCTATAAAGATACAAAAGCTTGGGTGCCTCCTATTATTAGTCAGGAAATTAAAACTTTTGATAAAAAAGAAAACCCAGTCTTTAATGATGCAGAGGCACGGTTTTTTTTAGCTTATAAAAACAATGAGCTTGTTGGCCGAATTGCTGCGATTATTAATTGGCTAGAGGTGAAAAACCAAAATCAAAAGAAAATGCGTTTTGGCTGGTTTGATTTTATTGATGACTTAGCTGTTTCAAAAGCCTTATTATCAAAAATTGAAGAAATAGGAAAAGAAAACAATTTAGAATATGCTGAAGGACCAGTAGGTTTTTCAAATTTAGATAAAGTTGGTGTTGTTACTGAAGGTTTTGAAGCAATTGCACCCATGATAACTTGGTATAATCACCCTTATTATGTAAAACATTACGAAGCAGCAAACTATACAATCGAAAAATCCTATTCAGAAAGCAGGTTTCCTTTTGCAAATGTGAAGCCAGAAACTTTTTTAAAAGCTCAGGAATTAATAAAACGGAGATATAATTTACAAGCATTGGCTTTCACAAAAACCTCCGAGGTGATGCCATATGTAGATAAAATGTTTGATTTGTTTAATAAATCATACGCTTCTTTGTCTTCATTTGTTGCTATTACTGATATTCAAAAGGAATATTTTAAAAATAAATTTATAAGTTTTGTAAATCCAGAGTACATTAAATTTATTGTAGACGACAAGGATAATTTAATTGGATTTGCCATTGTGTTACCAGCTTTTTCAAAGGCTCTTCAAAAGGCGAATGGTAAATTATTCCCTTTTGGATTTCTGCATATACTAGATGCCAAAAAAAATAGTAAAGACGTTATTTTTTATTTAATTGGGATTGACCCTGAATATCAAAATAAAGGTGTACATGCGGTCATTTTTAATGAATATTATAATGTTTTTTCGGCTAAAGGAATACAAACTTGTTTTAGAACTCCAGAATTGGAAGATAATTATGCCATTCATCAAATTTGGAAACATTTTAGTCCGGAAGTATATAGACGAAGAAAAACGTATAGAAAATCATTATAATAAAAAAGAGCCACTTAAAAAATGGCTCTTTTTTTATATAAAACTGTTTTATTATTCACCCATTGCAGCCATTACAGCAGCTGACAATCGTTGATAGGTACCATTTTCTAAACGAGAACGTATTGCGTCAAAAGCATCTAGAGTGATTTGAACATCTTCTAAATTATGTGTAGCTGTAGGTATTAATCTTAATAAAATTAATCCTTTAGGAATTACAGGATACACTACAATTGAACAAAATATACCGAAATTTTCTCTTAAATCCTTTACTAAAGCCATAGCTTCAGGAATACTACCTTTTAAATATACCGGGGTCACACAACTTTGCGTAGTTCCAATATCAAATCCTCTTTCTTTAAGACCCGATTGTAAAGCATTTACATTCTCCCATAACTTATTTTTTAGTTCAGGCATCGTTTTAAGCATTTCTAAACGCTTACGAGCTCCAACTACCAATTGCATTTGCAAAGATTTTGCAAACATTTGAGAACGTAAATTATACTTTAAATAATCTATAATTTCCTGATCAGCTGCAATAAATGCTCCTGTTCCTGCCATTGACTTTGCAAACGTTGCAAAATACACGTCAATATCATCCTGAACACCTTGCTCTTCACCTGCCCCAGCACCTGTTTTTCCTAAGGTTCCAAAACCATGAGCATCATCAACTAAAAATCTGAAATTATATTTTTTCTTTAATGCCGCAATTTCTTTTAATTTTCCTTGTTCTCCTCGCATACCAAAAACACCTTCAGAAATAACTAAAATACCTCCTCCAGTTTGCTCTGCCATTTTAGTAGCTCTATCAAGGTTTTTTTCTAAACTTTCAACGTCATTATGTTTATAAGTAAAGCGTTTACCCATATGTAAACGAACACCATCAATAATACAAGCATGAGCATCTACGTCATATACAATTATATCGTTTTTATTAACTAACGCATCAATTGTTGACACCATACCTTGATAACCAAAGTTTAAAAGGTAAGCTGCCTCTTTATTAACAAATTCTGCTAATTCTTTTTGTAATAATTCATGAAGATCTGTATGACCGGACATCATTCTGGCACCCATTGGGTAAGCAGATCCATAAGCGGCACCCGCTTCAGCATCAACTTTTCTAATTTCAGGATGATTTGCCAAGCCTAAATAATCATTAATACTCCAAGTAATTACATCTTTGCCTTGAAATTTCATACGGTTAGAAATTTGACCTTCTAACTTTGGAAATACAAAATATCCTTCGGCTTGTGATGCCCATTTTCCTAATGGACCTTTATCCTTATAAATTTTTTCAAATAAATCTTTCATTAATAAAATATGTTAATGCTATTAAAAAATTCAATGTAACTTCTATTGAAAAGAGTCAAATTACATTTAAATGACATGTATTTAAAACGTAACTTTTAAAGCTTTATATTCTTAGTTAGTTGAGGCAAAATTAAATATTAAAATGGTTTGCGCATAATTTTTACTCCATAATTATTAATAAAATAAAAAAAGAGATAGAATTGTTAAAAAACAATTTACTATCTCTTTAATTTGTTTATCTAAAATCTACTTTATGTATTCAATTCCTTGGGTGGCTTCAGCGTTTACTCTATCAAAGAAACCTTGATCTTTCATCCATTTATCGCTATATATTTTGCTCATATAACGCGATCCATGATCAGGAAATAATACTACAACAATATCTCCTTTTTTAAATTCACCAGTTTCACTAAGTTGTTTTACAGCTTGAAATGCAGCTCCACTAGTATATCCAACGAAAAGACCTTCTTTTTTTACAATTTCTCTCGCAGTATGAGCACTTTCTTCGTCTGTAACTTTAATAAATTGATCAATTTGACTAAAATCTGTAGCTGTTGGTATTAAATTTTTTCCTAAACCTTCAATTCTATATGGATAAATTTCTTTTTCATCAAACTCATTTGTTTCATGATATTTTTTAAGAACTGAACCATAAGCATCTACACCAATGATTTTAATATTTGAATTTTGTTCTTTTAAAAACTTAGCTGTACCAGAAATGGTTCCACCTGTTCCACTACAAGCAATTAAATGTGTAATTTTTCCTTCTGTCTGCTTCCAGATTTCTGGACCAGTAGAATTATAATGTGCATCAATATTTAATTGATTGAAATACTGATTGATGTATACCGAGCCTTTTGTTTCTTCATGTAATCGTTTTGCAACCTCGTAATAAGACCTTGGATCATCGGCTGCAACATGTGCTGGGCACACATATACCTTCGCTCCCATCGATCGGAGCATATCTATTTTATCAGGTGATGACTTTGAACTTACAGCAAGAATACATTCATAACCTTTAATAACACTTACCATTGCTAAACTAAACCCCGTATTTCCGGATGTTGTTTCAATAATTGTGTCTCCTGGTTTTAGGATTCCGTTGCGTTCTGCTTCTTCAATTATGTATAATGCTATTCTGTCTTTTGTGGAATGTCCTGGATTAAATGCTTCAACTTTCGCTAAAAATTCACCTTCAAATCCTTCGGTTATTGTATTTAATCTGATAAGTGGCGTGTTACCTATTAAATCTAATACATTATCAAAAACCTGATTTTTTTGTTTCATAAATGCTATTTAACGGTTACTTTACGAATAAGGTAAAGCAATAAAGCAACCTAAACCAGGCAAAAATAAAACATTTTTTTTTATTAACAATAAATTCCTTCCAAATCTAACAAAAAGGCATATTCTAAAGCTACTTCTTTTAAACTCTCAAACCTACCTGAGGCACCACCATGGCCAGTATCCATATTAATTTGAAGAAATAATTTGTTATTGTCTTTTTTTAACTCTCTCAACTTTGCTACCCATTTTGCCGGTTCCCAATATTGTACCTGAGAGTCATATAAACCAGTGGTTACTAATATATTTGGATATTCTTTTGCTTCAACATTATCGTATGGCGAATAAGATTTCATATAGTAATAAAACTCTGGGAAATGAGGGTTCCCCCACTCATCATATTCACCTGTTGTTAATGGAATTGTATCATCAAGCATGGTAGTCACGACATCTACAAATGGTACAGCTGCCAAAACACCATTATATAATTCTGGATTCATATTGATTACAGCACCTACCAATAAACCGCCAGCAGACCCTCCATAGGCATATAAATGCTTATTTGAAGTGTAGTTCTCCTTTATTAAGTGTTTTGAGCAATCTATAAAATCATGAAAAGTATTTAATTTTGTTAGTAATTTTCCGTTTTCATACCATTGTCTTCCAAGATACTCACCTCCGCGTACGTGCGCTATAGCGTAAATAAAGCCCCTGTTTAATAAGCTTAATCTAATAGATGAAAATGAAGGATCTATCGTAGAACCATAGGAACCATAAGCGTATAATAATAAAGGGTTTTCCCCATTTAAAGTGATTCCCTTTTTATATACTATTGAAATAGGAATTTTAACGCCATCTCTTGATGTTGCCCAAATACGTTTAGATTCATAATCTTCTTTATGAAAATCACCACCCAAAACTTCTTGCTCCTTTTTTATTTCACTCTCCTTAGTATAAAAATTATAGTCGATAACCGAGCTTGGAGATGTTAACGAATTAAAACCATATCTTAATATATCACTATCAAAATCTGGATTATTTCCAATGTAAGTGGTATACGTTTCTGAATTAAATGGTAAAAAATAATCTTCCTTCCCATCCCAACTCATTATTCTCAGTTTATTTAGTCCATTTTCCCGTTCGTTAATAACTAAATAATCTTTAAATATTTCTATATCCTCTATTAAAACATGGGCCCTATGCGGCAATACCTCTTCCCAAAATTCCTGCTGAGTTTTGTTTTCGTCAGTTTTTAATAACTTAAAATTTGTAGCTCCATCACTATTTGCAATTACATAAAAATGATTTTTATAATGAGCGATACTATAATCTAATTCTCTAACACGTTTTTGAAAAATCTTAAATTTTTCGTTAGGAGTATTAGCATTTAAAAATCTATATTCTGAAGTTAAAGTACTTGAAGATCCAATAATAATATATTTTTTAGATTTCGATTTATAAACGAAGGTATTAAAGGTTTCATCTTTTTCGTGATACACAACTTTATCATCTTTTGCATCTGTAAATAATGTATGCTTAAATATTTTATGAGAACGCAAGGTAACTTCATCCTTCATACTATAAAATAAGGTGGCATTATCATTCGCCCAAACTGCACCTCCTGTAGTATTTAATATCGTATCCGAATATATTTCTCCAGAAATTAAATTTTTGATTTGAATAGTATATTGTCGTCTACTTACCGTATCGGTTGAAAAACAAGCCATTGTATTATCGGGGCTTACAGCTATACTTCCTAAATTAAAATAAGAATATTCTTTAGCCATTTCATTGCAATCAAAAAGAATTTCCTCCGGAGCTTCTAATGATTCCTTTTTTCGAACATATATTGGGTAATCCTTTCCTTTTTCATATCGTGTTATATACCAATACCCATTAAACTTATAAGGTACCGAAGTATCATCTTCTTTAATCCTACTTTTCATTTCATCAAAAAGATTTTTCTGAAAAGCTTCTGTAGATTCCATCATTTGCTTAGTATAAGCATTTTCAGCCTCTAAATAACTTATTACTTCAGGGTTTTCTTTATCATTCAACCAGTAATAATTATCAACCCGAATATCATTATGATTTTCAAGTTTCTCTGGCATTTTTCTGGCTACTGGGGGTTTAATTGTTTTTTTCAAAAGAAATTTTGTTTTGAAATATAAAGTGCCAAAAGTATAAAAATTATATAGTTTTGTACTTAAATAAAAATTATAAAAATATGTTTGGAGATATGATGAATATGATGGGTAAATTAAAAGAGACCCAAAAGAAAGTTGAGGATACAAAAAGAAGACTGGACACCGTTTTAATTGATGAAAAAAGTAATGATGAAAAAATTAAAGTAACATTAACTGCCAATAGAACTATAAAATCCATTACCATTTCAGAAGATTTATTAAAAAACAAAGAAGAACTGGAAGATTATTTAATTATAACCCTTAACAAAGCCATAGAAAAAGCAACTAAAGTTAATGAAACTGAACTTGCAGCAGTAGCCAAAGAAGGATTGCCTAATATTCCAGGAATGGATATGTTTAAATAAAATTAATATAGGTTTTTTAACGTATTTAAAACCATTTCATGCATCTCCTTTGTATAATCTAAATGAGTTACAATTCTTAGCTTATTGCTTCCCATGCCTATAATTAATATGTTGTAATCTTTTAGCTTTTGGACAAATGCTGCCTCATTAATTGTCTTGTTTAATTCGAAAATAACAATATTAGTTTCAACAGGTTCTACAGTTTTAATATATGACAATGAAGCTAAGAGAGTTCCTATTTCTTTAGCCTTTAAATGATCGTCATTTAAACGTTCAATATGATGATCTAAGGCATAAAGTCCCGCAGCTGCTAAGTAACCAACTTGTCTCATATTTCCTCCAAATATTTTTCTTATTCTAATGGCGTTTTTCATTATAGCTTCATCACCTATCAACACAGAACCAATGGGACATCCTAACCCTTTACTTAAACATACTGAAATAGTATCAAACACTTTTCCGTATTGAAGCGTTGTTTCATTTTTAGCAACTAAGGCATTCCATATTCTGGCACCATCTAAATGAAAACCTAAATCTCGATCATCACAAACTTTTTTAATTTTGAGTATTTCATCAAAATCCCAGCAAGCACCTCCCCCTTTATTTGTCGTATTTTCAATTTCTACCAGACTTGTCTGACTATAATAAAAAGCATCTGGATTAATAGCTTCTATTACCTGATCGGCAGTAAACATACCTCGGTTCCCATCTAACAATCGACAGGATACGCCACTATTAAATGAAGCACCACCAGATTCATAATTATAAATATGAGCATATTTATCGCAAATAACCTGCTCACCTGGATTCGTGTGCAGCTTGATGGCTGTTTGATTAGCCATCGTTCCAGATGGAAAAAATACGGCTCTTGATTTC
>JAHEDS010000019.1 GCA_024641135.1 Flavobacteriales bacterium | reverse complement strand
GCAATGCAGCGTACATACCCGCTGGACCAAAGCCAATGATATGAATGGATTTTGCTTTTGAAACATCTTTATAATTAAAGGTATATTCGGAGGTTTTAGGTAATGCTTCTTTAATGTAAACAGCAATTTTATAATTAAAAATAATTTGAGGTTTGCGCGCATCAATAGATTTACGCAACACCTTTATACCAATAATGTCCTCCTGTTTGATTTTTAAAAAATGAGCAGATTTTTTAGCAAGGCTATCAGATTGACCTTCTTCTTGAAGTGTGATACGTACTTGAATCTCTTTAATCATACTGCGAAATTAATGAAATTAGAAATAGTATTAGAAAAGAATATTTTTCAAAAATAAATTAAAAAAAAATTGAAGACATTTAGATATATTGGTTGTTCAAGTCTTTTTTGAAAAGTTTTTTCACAGGTTGAACGAATTGATAAAAATTAAGTGGTAGTTCTTTTTAATCTATTTATTTTAGCTGGTTATTGCTTTAAACTAAAATGACCAATTTTGTTATAGATTGTATTTTCTTTATCAATGAAGGTCGCCTTAAACCAATAATCGGTTGCCATTAGTAAAGCTCCATTATATTGGCCATTCCAACCTTGTTGATTTTTTGCTAAATCCATGCCGTATAAGTATTTTCCGTATCGATCAAATATAGTTATGTTGGCATAAGTATATAAATCTTTAGTCACACCTTCTATTTGCCATATATCATTAATTCCATCATTGTTTGGAGTGAAGTATTTAGGGAAACCAATTAAAGATACTTTTGTACTAATTGTAGGTTCACAATAATTTTTATCTCTAATATACACAGTATAAACGCCTGCACTAACATTAAAAAATCTATGATTTAACCCTTCGCCAGAAAAGGATAAGTTGTCTAGAGAGTACTCATAATTACTAGTACCATTAACAATGACTGATATTTGATAATTTTCAGCCTTAATCTCTTTGATTAATGGTATTCCCGATTCATAAACGTTGAATTTCTTTGTTACAAAACACTCTAAATTATTTTCAGTTTTATTTACGCTTAATGAATATTTACCAGATTTGGTTATTTTAAATTCTCGCACTGTTGAAAGAATGTTGCCGTCTTTATCCTTCCACTCCCAACTATTATTTGAAATACCACCGTCAAGATTAATAGTTGATTGAAGACTTGGGTCGCATATAGTGTAACTGTCTTCAATATTTAGCTCTAAGGGGGTGTTTACTATTAATTTAATAGGTTCAATACCAAAACAACCTAAATCGTTATTTTCAATTCTTACCCAAATCGTGGAGGAAGAAGAAGAATAATTAGAATTTAGTTTATTGGTAGTTGTTTGGGCATCTTGATATGAAGAATAAAATTTTAAATTAGAAGTAACAGGAATGTTAAATTGATTTCTTATGTCGTCTTCTTTATGGCGTAAATTAAAAACTCCATTTTGGCTGTTTTCTATATCATTAGGACTTGCACAAGTATAAAAATCTTGAATTTCCCCTAATTTAGAATATGAGGTTTCTAAAAAAAAATTGCGTATAGTGTTGCAACCTTCTGGGCTTATAATTTTCACAAATAATTCTTGCGGGTTAGAAGTGTTTTCAAATATCTCTGGATTAGATATTTTATTCAAATCATTTAAGGCATCATCCATTGAAAAATAAAAGGAGAAAGTATAATTTAAATGTTTAGGATTAGAAATATTATCCTCAATATTTGTTAGGTTAAAAAACGAAATCCCGTCATTATCTGAATCACATTGCATTAAAGTGTGATTAGCATTCATTTGGGGTAAAGAGTAAACCTCAATTTCCTTATAAAGATAAGTTGGATGATTATTGATACTAATAGTTGCTTTGATTATATAGGTGCCTGGATTAGAATATTGGTAATCTGGGTTTAATAATGTTGAGGTGGTACCATCTCCAAATTCCCAAAAAACAGAATCTATTGGAGCATAAGCATCTAATGAAAAATTTAGAGTTTCACTAACACATTTATTTTCAGTAATAATCCTATTTCTTAAAAAGGAGGGGATAAAATTCGGCAGTCCTTTAAAAGATTCTCCAGTTGATAATTTTATTTCTAAAGGTTTAAAACCAACGTCTAATTTGTCGTCAGGATTATTAATTACGCTAATATGGTCTATGGATTGTAAAGGATTGTTTTGAATGTAATTAGCGATATAAATCTTGCCATTAGTAGCGAGTTGTAATGAACCAAAATCATAATCAGACGATGTAGCAACGATGATTTTTCCTTCATCTGAATCTGGCATTTTAAATCCAAACTTTATGATGTAACTAGTGTTAGGAGCATTTTTTCCTGAAAAATACAGAGTATTTGAATCGGGCGAAAATTCAACGCCATACGGTTTTATTGGAGTAAAAAATAAATCAGCTAATAATCCTTTATCAAATGTTATGGTTGATGTTTCCACATCAAAATTATATAAATAAATAGTTCTGCTTTCATAATCTGCAACGGCTATTTTTTGTCCGTCGGGAGAAATTTTCATGGCTCCTGCAGAAGAAACGGTTGTCTGTTGTTTAGAAAGAGTAGGCGTTCTAATGACTCCATTTTCTGTAACATTAAATATAAAAAAGGTATCCATGGCAGTTCCTAATTGCGCAGATTCACTTCCAAAAGCAATAACGTTTATAGTATTAGTTGTGGCATTATGGATAGCTGTAATTCGTTCTGTTGAAGATTGCGTCAATCTAATATTTTTAATGGTAACCTTACCTAAAGGGAAAGTGGTTGAAAATTCAATTTCAGAATAAAAAACGCCAGGTGTAAAAAAAGGTGAAATTGAAGGTTGTTGCCTAGTTGTGAAAACATAAAAAATATTTTCATTATTTGGTTTTGGGACAATTATGGAGGTTTGTGTATTGTTAGTGTCTCCAGCTAAATTAGTCCCATTATCCATGAGTAAATGATTCTTGTTCCAAACACTAGCTCCATTCGTGTAAAATAATAAATTACCATTCATATCTGATATACTTGAACAACCTGCAATGGTGTTCATATTTCCATCTGTTAGAACATTTAATTTTCCATTATTAAAGCTTAACCCAGATTTATTTCCAAAATACCAGTTGTTAGTTTCGTTTTGGGAAACTATTATACCTGTTACTAACCCAATCAGCAGTAATATTAAGTTTTTAAATGACTTGGTTAATAAATGCATAATTTTTTTAATAACTTGGATTTTATCATTAAAGGACAACTCACCAATGATACTGCAAGATGTGATTTTTTATGAAAAAGTTTAATTTAAGAAATATGTTTAAATAATTCTGATTAAATAGTGTTGATTAAAAATATTACTTACGGATATAGCTAATAAAAGAGTAATCAAACTCATTTTTCTCATCTTTTTTGTGATAAATGTTTGAGGTTTCTTTCCAAATGGAGCTATTAATTTTAGGAAAAAAGGTGTCGGCTTCAAAATTTTTATGCACTCTGGTTAATTCTATTTTATCAGCTATTTGCATGGCTTGATTATAAATTTCTCCGCCACCAATTATAAAAGGTTGAGAGTCTTTCTTGGCGACATCCAACGCATCATTTAATGAATTAACAACAATAATACCTTCAGGTACTTTGAAATTATTTTGTTTAGTAATAACAATATGTGTTCTGTTAGGTAATGGTTTAGGGAAACTTTCAAAAGTTTTGCGTCCCATAATTATATGATGACCATTAGTTAGTGTCTTAAAATGCTTTAAATCATCACTCAAATGCCATATTAATTGGTTGTCTTTACCAATAGCATCATTTTCAGCGACTGCTGCAATTATTGTAAGATTCGAACTTAATTTACTTTTTTTTTTAGACTCGTTTAAATTAGTTTCTTCGTTGATAGATAAAGTTTCGCTCAGTTTTTCAATACGCTGTTTTTGCTTTGCCACTAATTTTTCTAATTGAGCTTGTTCCCAATCTTTTCCCATAAATTTATGAGTAATAAACACATTAAAAGTATGGTATATCAATAAAAATAACCATGCTAAAATGGCAAAAACAAACCAATTGGTTTCAAAGATTTTGAATTTCTCACCAAAACCTAAAACCAGATTTAGCAAAATAAAAAATACTGAGCCAATTAAAAAGACAACAAAATGAATGTAGAGACGTTTTTTTTGCTTGATTCGTTTTTGAGCATTTTGAATCAATTCTAATTGCTCTTTATCTATTTGAACATTTGATTTTTTATTTCCTATCATAACTTAATTCATTCATGTAAAGTTAAAGATTTTAAATGACATATTTATATTCTTGATCGAGCGGAGAATATCATAAGTTTACTCAAACGATTTCGATTTAAAACTGTTGAAAATCAGTAAGAAAACAGGAAAAACGGAATGTAAAATTATCAATTTTACATTCCGTTTTATTGATAACTTTAATTTATAAGATATAAATTTTGTCAAATTGATAATTCTTTTCTTAAAAGCCAATAAACTTTAATAGTTAGCTAATTAGTTTTATAAATTTGCAGTGTTAATTAATAAAATTGAATTATGGCTATTACAAAACAATATTTAAAAACTAAACCTGTTTGTAAAGTAACTTTTTCTGTTCCTGCAGAAGAAGCTAAAGAAGTAAAGGTTGTTGGAACTTTCAATAATTGGAATACAAAAATAGGTGGATTAAAAAAATTAAAAAATGGAACCTTCAAAGGGACTGTTGATTTAGAAACGGGAACTTCTTATGAATTTAAATACATCATTGATGGTGTTTATGTAAATGATTCTGAAGCCGATGGTTATTTATGGAATGATTTTGCCTCTGCTGAAAATGGGGTATTAAATCTTTAATAAGTAATCAAATCTTATAAAAAAAGGCTTTCATTCTCGAAAGCCTTTTTTTATACTGCTACTGTACCTTTTATATGAGGATGTGGATTATAATCTACTAAAGTGAAATCTTCAAAAGTAAAATCAAAAATATTTTTAACCTCTGGATTAATTATCATTTTTGGTAGTGGTCTTAGTTCTCTAGAAAGTTGTAATTCCAATTGTTCAAAATGATTACTATAAATGTGGGCATCTCCAAAAGTATGAATAAATTCACCGGCTTCATAACCACAAACTTGAGCCATCATCATAGTAAATAATGCATATGAGGCAATATTAAAGGGTACTCCTAAAAAAATATCTGCACTGCGCTGATACAATTGACAAGATAATTTGCCATTAGCAACATAAAACTGAAAAAATGCATGACATGGAGGAAGCGCTGCTTTTCCATTTGCAACATTTTGGCTAAAAGATTTTGTAGTATCAGGAAGAACAGAGGGATTCCATGCAGAAACCAACATGCGTCTGCTATTTGGATTAGTTTTTAGTGTTTCAACAATCTCTTTAATTTGATCAATTTCATCATCATTCCAATTACGCCATTGATGACCATAAACAGGGCCTAAGTTACCATTTTCATCCGCCCACTCATTCCAGATTCTAACACCATTATCGGTTAAATATTTTATATTGGTATCGCCTTTTAAAAACCATAACAATTCGTAAACTATTGATTTTAAATGCAGTTTTTTAGTGGTTACCATTGGGAATCCCTCACTTAAATCAAATCGCATTTGATAGCCAAATACACTTTTAGTTCCAGTACCTGTACGATCACCTTTTTGGTTTCCGTTGGTTATAACATGTTTTACCAGGTCATGATATTGTTTCATAGATAGTACCCACAACAGTGGAAAATTCTTTAATAATTAATTGAAATTCTGAAAAATAAAAATAGGAAAAAGGGTGAAACCTGAAAGATTCTGTGTTTAAATTATATAAAAAGTTATTAACTATTAACCAATAATCATTCCAGCAATAGTAGCTGATAACAAAGATGCAATAGTACCACCTATTAAAGCTCTTAATCCAAATTCAGATAAGACTTTTCTTTGTCCTGGGGCTAAAGATCCTATTCCACCAATTTGAATTCCTATTGATGCGAAATTTGCAAATCCACACAACATATAAGTGGCCATGATAATGGATTTTTCAAATTTTAGATGGGTTAAATTCGCCATATTTTTGAGTTCAGCTAATTGAATATAACCAACGAATTCACTGGCAGCAAGTTTAATTCCTAACAATTGGCCCATTAGTGCAATATCTTCTTTAGCTACTCCTATTAACCACATAATAGGGGCAAAAATATACCCTAAAACAAATTCAATTGAAAGTGAACCATAAGGCGTGTTTCCAGAAATCCAATTATTGATGCCAAATAAATTCCCAAACTTATCAAAACTATAGTTTATCATAGCTATAAAAGCGACAAATACAAGTAGCATAGCTCCAACATTAGCAGCTAATTTTAGGCCTTCAGTTGTGCCATTAGCGATAGCATCAAGGAAGTTGGAACCTATATTTTCTTGTGATACCTCAAGTTCAGAATTGATTTCTTCAACTTGTGGATATAACATTTTTGAAATGACAATGGCACCTGGTGCTGCCATAACAGAAGCTGTTAATAAATGTTTGGCGTAAAATATTTTCAATACAGGGTCATTGCCTCCTAAAAATCCTATGTATGCAGCCAAAACGCCCCCGGCAACAGTAGCCATTCCTCCAATCATTACAAGTAGAATTTCCGATTTACTCATCTTTTCTAAATAAGCTTTAATCATCAATGGAGCCTCTGTCTGGCCAAGAAAAATGTTCCCAGCAACACTTAAGCTTTCAGCACCGGAAATGCCTAAAAGTTTTGTTAATACCCAGGCCATTCCTTTTACTACAAATTGTATAATTCCGAAGTAGAATAACACTGATGTTAAAGCAGAAAAGAATATAATTGTTGGTAATATTTGAAACAAAAAGATAAATCCAAAGTCATCTGCATTTACAAGCCCTCCCAATAAAAATTCACTACCTGCTCGAGTGAAATCGAGAATTTTCACAAAAATTTTACCTACAAATTCAAAAACCGCCTGAACCGCTGGAATTTTTAAAACGCCAATAGCTAGTAGTAGTTGTGCTGTTAAGCCAAATCCTACTGTTTTCCAGTTGATTGCTTTTCTGTTTTTACTTAAAATAAAGGAAATTAAAAGTAATACAAGCATTCCTAATATACCTCGCATTAAACTATCTGTTGAAAAACCACTCGTAGGAATTGCAGAACTTGCTGCAGCTACAATATCAACAGTAGATGCTATTATTTCATTAGTCTGTGAGGGAATTGAATCTTCTACCTTAATGGTTGTAGTGTTTGAGATACTGTCTATTAATGAATTTTGATTTGTATTTTGAGCAAAAACTGTAGAATTTATTCCAAAAAAAATAGCTATAGTAGCCAATAATAAGTGTTTCATATACTCAGTTTTAGGTCGAATAAGAAATCAGGATTTTTTTAAATTTATAAATATCCAATTTCGATTTAATAAATTATTATTATCGTTTTGAAATTTCATCTCTAATATGAGCGGCTTTTTCATAATCTTCGCTGGCAACGGCCTCCTCGAGCATACTGCGAAGCTCCTCAAGTGTTTTTGATTTGTAGTTTTCTCTAGGTTTAGTTAACTCAAGCTCATCAGCAAGTAAGTCGTCAACTAAAATACTATCTTGCTCGTCTTCGTCTTCTTTTTTAGGATTTACTTTTAAATAAATCCCCGCCTTATCTAAAATGTTTTTATATGTAAAAATTGGTGCTTGAAATCGTAAGGCTAAAGCGATAGCATCACTGGTTCTGGCATCAATAATTTCTTCAATTTTATCACGTTCACAAATTAAACTCGAATAAAAAACACCATCTACTAGTTTATGAATAATTACTTGCTTAACAATAATATCGAATCGATCTGCAAAGTTTTTAAATAAATCGTGTGTTAATGGTCTTGGAGGGCTTATCTCTTTTTCAAGTGCGATTGCAATAGATTGTGCTTCAAAAGCCCCAATTACTATAGGTAATTTACGATCACCGTCAACTTCATTTAAAATTAAGGCATAGGCGCCGTTTTGTGTTTGGCTGTAGGATATTCCTTTTATGTTAAGTCTAACTAAACTCATAAATTTATAAAACACAAATAACCGTTTAAATTTGGACTTTAGCAACTACCTTCTACAGATAAACTTTAAAATACCTATTTAAACAGTTAAATGGTTGTTACAATTTAAAAAATAAATATTTATTGATGCGCTTTAAAGGCTTTTAATTTTTCAATAAGTTGAGGTACTACAACAAAAGCATCACCAACAACTCCATAATCTGCCGCTTTGAAAAATGGCGCTTCAGGATCGGTGTTAATAACTACTTTAACTTTAGAAGCATTAATTCCAGCCAAGTGCTGAATGGCTCCAGAAATTCCAATTCCAATATATAAATTAGATGCCACAGGTTTTCCTGTTTGCCCAACATGCTCACTGTGTGGTCTCCAACCTAAATCGGAAACTGGTTTTGAGCAAGCTGTTGCTGCACCTAAAACATCGGCCATTTCTTCAATCATTCCCCAGTTTTCAGGTCCTTTTAATCCGCGACCAGCAGATACTACAATATCAGCATCAGCAATAGTCACTTTATTTGAAGCTTTATCAACAGAAACAATATGTATCCCTGAATCTGGTATTGAAGGAGAAAAATCTTCACTAGCAGCTGTAGTTTTATTTTCTTTTATCCCAAAACTATTCTTAGAAACTCCTAATATTTTAATATCTGTATTGATTTGAAACATTTCAAAAGCCTTATTTGTAAAAGCAGAACGCTTCACAATAAAAGGAGATGAACTTACAGGTGCTTCTAACACGTTAGTTGCGTATCCGGCATTTAAATTTATTGATAATAACGGCGCTAAATATTTGCTGTTTACACTTGAGCTAACAACAACAACTTTAGTGCCTTCTTTTTCTGCGGCTTGTTGAATGACAGAGGCATAGATTTTTGCATTGAAAGCCTCTAAAGCACTATTGTTAATTGTTAAAATTTTATTTACACCGTAATTACCTAATTCAGAAGTGTCCCCGGCGTTAATGGTAATTGCAGTAACTGTAGTTCCAAGTTGATCTGCTATTGCTTTGCCTAATGAAGCCACTTCAAAAGCTGTTTTTTTAAAACGTCCTTGATCTGATTCTGTATATACTAAAACTGACATAATTTTTTTATTTTATTTTTTTAAATACAAAAGGTACTGGATTATGTATTTAAAACTTTAGTTTTTAAATGACTTTTGCTTCGTTGTGTAAAAGATTAATTAATTCATCCAAATTATCAGGAGACACTAATTTTACAGCGCCTTTTGGAGCTGGTTTTTCGAATTTAACCGAAGCTGTTTCTGGGGCTACATCAATAGGTTCTACAATGGTTAGCGGTTTTTGGCGCGCCATCATAATTCCTCTCATATTTGGAATTCTAAGATCACTCTCTTCAACAATACCTTTTTGACCACCTATTATTAAAGGGAGATTAGTTGAAACAGTTTCTTTTCCACCATCAATTTCTCTCGTTACTGTTGCTGAATTTCCTTCAACTTCTAGACTTATACAATTATTTACAAAATTAGAATTGGTTATTCCTGCAATCATGCCAGGAACCATTCCTCCGTTATAATCTAAAGATTCACGTCCAGCAATAATTAAATCATACCCACCATCTTGCACTACTTTGGCTAATTGCTTAGCAACTGAAAAACCATCTGTAGCAGGAGTATTTACTCTTATTGCAGCGTCTGCTCCAATAGCTAATGCTTTACGTAATGTTGGTTCTGTTTCAGCTCCCCCTACATTAACAACGGTAACGTGAGCTCCTTGCTTTTCTTTAAACCACATAGACCTGGTTAAACCAAATTCGTCATTTGGATTGATAATGTATTGAACACCGTTCGTGTCAAATTTGGTGTTGTCATCAGTGAAATTAATTTTTGATGTAGTGTCAGGAACATGACTGATACATACTAATATTTTCATTTTAAATAATTTAGATGTTTTTAAAAATTTTAATTTAAAATATCTGCGAATATGCCTTTCATAAGAGCATAAACAGATACTTTAGCTTAGCAGCCACGAAGTTAATTATTTATTTCTGAATATTTACTATGCGTGCATAATAAATTTTAAATAATTCTTTTAAGTATAGTTATTCATTTATTGTTATTTTTGCAACTCGAATAAAAATTAGTTTAATGAAGACGATTCAATTTAGAGAAGCTGTTTGCGAAGCAATGAGTGAGGAAATGCGCCGTGATGAAAGTGTATATTTAATGGGTGAAGAAGTTGCGGAATATAATGGTGCCTATAAAGCATCAAAAGGAATGTTAGATGAATTTGGTCCAAAACGAGTAATTGATACCCCTATTGCTGAGCTAGGTTTTGCAGGTATTGCTGTTGGTTCAACAATGACTGGAAACCGACCAATTGTAGAATATATGACGTTTAATTTTTCTCTAGTTGGGATAGATCAGATTATAAACAATGCTGCTAAAATTAGACAAATGTCGGGCGGGCAATTTAAATGTCCAATTGTGTTTAGAGGTCCTACAGCATCTGCAGGTCAATTAGGAGCGACGCATTCTCAAGCTTTTGAAAGTTGGTTTGCAAATACCCCTGGATTAAAAGTAGTAGTACCTTCAAATCCATATGATGCAAAAGGATTATTGAAATCGGCTATTCGTGATGATGACCCTGTTATTTTTATGGAAAGTGAGCAAATGTATGGAGATAAAGGAGAGGTGCCAGAAGGAGAGTATACCATTCCATTAGGAGTTGCTGATGTAAAAAGAGAAGGAACCGATGTAACCATTGTATCTTTTGGAAAAATAATAAAAGAAGCTTATACGGCTGCTGAAGTACTTGCTAAAGAAGGTATTTCTTGTGAAATTATTGACTTGCGTACAGTAAGACCAATGGATAAAGAGGCGATTTTAAAGTCTGTTAAAAAAACAAATAGATTGGTGGTTTTAGAAGAAGCTTGGCCTTTTGGAAATGTCTCAACTGAAATTACATACATAGTACAATCAGAGGCATTTGATTATTTGGATGCACCCATTATAAAAATTAATACGGCAGATACTCCAGCACCATATTCCCCTGTTTTATTAGCAGAATGGTTGCCTAATAGTGAAGATGTAATTAAAGCTGTGAAAAAAGTTTTATACAAATAAATCATTAAAATTTACGTTATAGAAACTTCATTAGCATGATTGTTGATGAAGTTTTTTTGCATTATGAAAATAAGATTATTTTTTATTCTTTTCTTCTTCGGAATTTTATCGCTCTTTTCTCAAACCAAAGTGAGTGGGTATGTGTTTGATGAATATGATCAACCTGTATCTTTTGCTAATGTTGTTTACAAAGGATCTTCAGAAGGAACTATTACCGATGAAAACGGGAAATTTTATCTCGAATCTGATGAAACCTGGAGCATATTAATAGTTACGTTTATTGGATATGAAACAATTGAAGTAGCATTAAGTAAAAAGGTTAATTACGATTTAAAATTCATTTTAAAAGAACAAGCAGCAGAGCTTGATCAGATTGTTATAGTAACAGGTAAACAGCCCAAAAAGAACAACCCTGCTATAGATTTATTGAAAAAAATATGGGAGCACAAACGGAAAAACGGATTAAAACAATTCAATCAATATCAGTATAATAAATACGAGAAAATAGAATTCGACATTAATACTATCGACAGTGCGCTTATAAAAAGCAAGTTGTTTAAGGGAATGGAATTCGTTTTTAATGAAGTTGATACCTCACGAGTAACAGGGAAAACATATCTTCCTATATTTATTAATGAAGCCGTTTCTAAAGTTTATGGGGATAATACATCTAACTTAGAAAAAAATGTTTTAGAAGGAAATAAGAACTCAGGTTTTAGCGATAATCAAATTATTATTGATTTTGTTGATGATTTATATTCAGACTATAATGTATATGATAATTATCTGAAATTTTTTGATAAAAGTTTTGTTAGCCCGTTATCAAGAACGGGTATTAATACTTACAATTATGTCCTTTCAGATAGTACATATATTGATAATAAGTGGTGCTATAATATTATTTATTACCCAAGAAGAAAAAATGAATTAACCTTTAAAGGTGATTTTTGGGTTGCCGACTCAACATTTGCTATTAAAGAGATTAACCTTCAGGCATCAAAAAGTGCGAATATAAACTGGGTAAAAGATATTTATATTGAACAGGAATTTGAAGTATTAAATGACTCCTTATTTTTGGTTAAGCGAGATTATATGATGTCGGATTTTGCACTTAATAAAAAAGAAAAATCCCGGGGTCTTTATGGTAAAAGAACCACACTTTATAATAATTATGTATTCGACAAAAAATTGGATAAAAAATTCTATGAAGAAGAAGTGTATAATTACGATAAAGACGTTTATGAACGCGATGATTCTTTTTGGAGTGAAAATAGATTAGAAGCTTTAAATAAGGATGAAAAAGGGGTTTATAAAATGTTAGACACCTTAAAAACAGTTAAAAAATTCAAACAACTCTATAATTTAGGTAGTATACTGGCCTCTGGATATATTGAATTTAATGAACTACCCTTAGATTATGGTCCTATTTTTTCAACTTTTGGATATAATGAAGTTGAAGGTTGGCGTTTACGTACAGGAGGAAGAACCTATTTTGGTAGAAACGATCTTTGGCGATTGGAAGGGTTTATGGCCTATGGGTTTAACGATAATAAATTTAAATATGGTTTATCTGGTAAATGGTTGCTTGACAAAAAAAATAGGTTGATTATTTCTGGAGGAAACAGAAGGGATATTGAGCAAATCGGCGCCAGTTTAACATCATCAACAGATGTGTTGGGTCGAAGCTTAGCATCGTCGGCAGTATTTACTGTTGGAACAAATGATAAACTCACATCAATTAATCTTACAAGTATTGCGGTTGAATTGGAACCATGGCGTAACGTAATTTTTAGGCTAGGAGGTAGCTACCGTACCTTAGAATCTGCTTCTCCCACTTTTAGTCTTGATTACAATACACCAACAGGTGTTGAATCTACATTAAATCAATATGAATCAACTTTTTCAGTCTCCTATTTTCCTGAGAGAAAAATGTCCGGATTTGGTGTAGAAAGGTTGGCGGCTAATGATGACTATGCTAGTATGTTTGCACAAATTAGTATTGGAGATAAAAGCATATTTAATGGCGATTTCGATTACACAAAATTGCAAATATCTTACATCCAGCCATGGTTGGTAGGAGGAATGGGTAGGTTAACCACCACGATTGAGGCTGGAAAAACTTTTGGAGAAGTACCGTTAGGGTTATTAAGTGTGGTTCCTGGTAATCAGTCTTATTTTTCAATTTATAACACCTTTTCACAATTAGATTATTATGAATTTGTAACAGATACCTATACGTCGTTAAATTTTGAGCACAATTTTAATGGACGCTTTTTTTCGAGAATACCATTTTTAAGAAAACTTAATTTACGTGAAATTGTTGGTATTCGTGGTGTTTGGGGAGAAATTTCAGATGCAAACATTGCCCTAAATACTACTAGCAATCCTAATAGTATTCCGTTAGTCGCTCCAAACGATAAAGTCTATTATGAATATAGTTTTGGGGTAGGTAATATTTTTAAAATTTTTAGAATAGATTTTAATTTTAGAGGCAACTATTTTGAGAATCCCAACGCAAGAAAATTTGGAGTAACTGGCGCTTTTGGTTTTCATTTCTAAATCGAAATGATAATTCCGTTACTATTAATCCGGTTTAACAATAGATATTTTGAAAAAACAAGAATTGTTTTTAAAACTATTGGCCTTTTATTGCTTTATATAAGCTGTATAAGTATCTTTGCATCCAATTAAAAATGCCTCAATTAGAGCGTATTATAAGAATTAAAAAAATTAGCTATGACAAAGAAAAATGAACTAACCTTTGATGTATTAATTGAAATACCAAAAGGAAGTAGAAATAAATATGAGTACGATTTTACATTACATAAAATTCGTTTTGATAGAATGTTGTTTTCATCTATGATGTATCCAGGAGATTACGGTTTTGTTCCAGAAACCTTAGCTTTAGATCAGGATCCATTAGATGTATTGGTTTTAGGAACAGAACCAACATTCCCAATGGTAGTGATGGAAGTAAAACCTATTGGAGTGTTCCATATGACAGATGAAAAAGGGCCCGATGAAAAAATTATTTGTGTACCGGTTTCAGATCCAATTTGGAGTCAGAATAATGACATAAGCGATTTAAACCCACATCGATTAAAGGAAATTGAACACTTTTTTCAGGTTTATAAAGATTTAGAAGAAAAGAAAGTAGATGTAGGTGGATGGGGTAGTGCAGAAGAAGCCATTGAGATTTATCATAATTGTGTAAAGCGCTATGAAGAAAGTGAACATAAGAAGAAAAGAACTTTTACTATTTAGATTATTGTATTATTAAAAATTTTCATAAAAAATAAAGCCATCTTTAATTTAAGGTGGCTTTTTTTATCAATTATATTTCACTAATTTTAGCCGTTTCAAAATAAAAATTTAAATAACAACTAATCTATTACTATGGAATTATTAGTAAAATTTCTACCTGCTTTTGGACTTTTAGGTCTACTATTTGTATTTCTTAAAAATCGTTGGATTACTAAGCAAGATGTAGGTAACGCAAAAATGACCAAAATTGCAAAACATATAGCCGATGGAGCTATGTCATTTTTGAAGGCTGAATATAAAATTTTAGCCATTTTTGTTGCTGCAGTAGCAGTATTATTATTTTTTAAAGGAAATGCTGAAGAAGGCTCGCATGGGATGGTAGCATTATCATTTGTTGTGGGTGCAATTTGTTCTGCATTAGCTGGCTTTATTGGTATGCGTGTTGCTACAAAGGCAAACGTTAGGACCACTCAGGCTGCAAGAACGTCTTTAGGAAAAGCACTTGAAGTTGCTTTTGCTGGTGGATCTGTTATGGGATTAGGCGTTGTAGGTCTTGGTGTTTTAGGATTAAGTGGTTTATTTATGTTTTACCGAGAGGTTTGGCCAGAAGAAAATATTCAAATGGTATTAAATGTCTTATCAGGATTTTCATTAGGAGCTTCTTCAATTGCATTATTTGCGCGTGTGGGTGGTGGTATTTATACTAAAGCTGCCGATGTTGGAGCGGATTTAGTTGGTAAAGTTGAAGCTGGAATTCCAGAAGATCATCCTTTAAATCCTGCAACGATTGCGGATAATGTTGGAGATAATGTTGGTGATGTAGCCGGAATGGGTGCAGATTTATTTGAATCGTTTGTTGGTTCTATTATAGGAACTATGGTTTTGGGAGCTTTTATTCTTACACCAGATTTAGGTGGTTTAGGAGCTGTGTATTTACCTTTGGTTTTGGCTGCTGTTGGAATAGTAATGTCAATTCTAGGAACTTTCTTTGTTAGAGTTAAAGACGGTGGAAGTCCGCATAAAGCTTTAAATTTAGGTGAATTTGGTTCAGGTACTTTAATGATTATAGCGTCTTATTTTATTATTGGTGCTATGATTCCAGAATCAGTTGATGGTTTACCTTTTGGTTCTTTTGGTGTATTTATGGCAACACTTGCAGGTTTAATTGCTGGTTTTTGTGTTGGAAAAGTTACTGAATACTATACAGGAACAGATACTAAACCTGTGTCATCAATCGTGAAACAATCTGAAACTGGGTCTGCTACTAATATAATAGCTGGATTGGGTGTTGGCATGATGTCAACGGCACTTCCTATTTTATTAATAGCAGGAGCTATTATGGTTTCTCATTATTATGCTGGTTTATATGGTATAGCAATTGCTGCAGTTGGTATGTTGGCAAATACAGGTATTCAACTAGCAGTTGATGCATATGGTCCGATTTCTGATAATGCTGGAGGTATTGCTGAAATGGCTGAATTACCAAAAGAAGTTCGTGAACGCACAGATAAATTAGATGCTGTTGGGAATACAACGGCTGCAATTGGTAAAGGATTTGCAATCGCTTCAGCGGCATTAACAGCACTAGCTTTGTTCGCTGCCTTTATGAAAACTGCTAACGTGACTTCTATTGATGTATCTAAGCCGGATATTATGGCTGGATTACTAATTGGTGGTATGTTACCTTTTGTATTTTCTGCATTATCAATGAA
Source organism: Flavobacteriales bacterium (assembly GCA_024641135.1). Taxonomy (GTDB): domain Bacteria; phylum Bacteroidota; class Bacteroidia; order Flavobacteriales; family Flavobacteriaceae; genus Yeosuana. Next base: position 20,519 of record JAHEDS010000019.1, on the reverse strand, counting down.
TGCTGTTGGTCGTGCTGCAATGGCAATGATTGAAGAAGTTCGTCGTCAATTTAAAGATATTCCTCAATTACATGCTGCTCTTGAAGTTATGAGGAAATATGATTCTGATATGTCTAAAGCGTCAGAAGCAGATAGAAAAATATTTGATGCTGCCGATGGGTATGCTGAATATGAGAAATGTGTTGAAATTTCTACCAACGCATCTATTAAAGAAATGGTACTGCCAGGTCTTATGGCTTTAGCAGTTCCGGTTGCTATTGGTTTTATTGGTGGTCCCCAAATGTTAGGAGGCTTATTGGCAGGTGTAACTACTTGTGGAGTTCTTATGGCAATCTTTCAATCGAATGCTGGTGGGGCATGGGATAACGCTAAAAAAATGATTGAAGCCGATGGCCGTAAAGGTACAGCAGCTCATAAAGCGGCGGTAGTTGGTGATACTGTTGGAGATCCTTTTAAAGATACTTCTGGACCGTCTTTAAATATTTTATTAAAATTAATGTCTGTGGTAGCGTTGGTTATTGCACCTAGTATTGCTTTAAATAGCGAGGCTGTTTCTGCATATGCAGAAACTGGAAATACAGTTACTAAAGAAGTGAAAGTATCTATGGAAAGTAATGATTCAGGATTGTTTACTGCAACTGTTACAACAGTAATTAATGAAAATGGAGAAGAATCTGTTTCAGAACAAGTATTTGAAGGTACTGAAGAAGAAGTTAAAGCAAATATTGAATCTTTAAAAGATCAAAATATTAAAGCAAAAGTTATTGTTGAAAAAGTAATTGAAGAAAACAATTAGAACAGTAATTATATTGAATAAAAAAACCACACATTATTATGTGTGGTTTTTTTATTTTTTTATGTATTTATAATTTAAAATAGACCGTTAATTTCTGCATCAATAATATTGATAATTGTACCTAAATCTTCAGGGTTTTCAACAAAATCTAATGGGTCTACATCAATTATTAGTAGTTTACCTTTGTCATACCCATGAATCCAAGCTTCATATCTTTCATTTAACCTGCTTAAATAATCAATGCTAATTGAATTTTCATAATCCCTGCCACGTTTGTGTATTTGTTTTACTAAATTAGGAATACTACTTCGTAAATAAATCAATACATCTGGTCCTTTCACAAGAGATTCCATTAAATCAAACAAGGACTTGTAATTTTCATAATCTCGATTGGGCATTAATCCCATAGCATGTAAATTGGGAGCAAAAATATGGGCGTCTTCATATATTGTTCGATCTTGAATAATATCTCTTCCGCTTTGATGTATTTGCAAAACTTGACGAAATCTGCTATTCAAAAAATAAACTTGCAGGTTAAAACTCCAGCGTTCCATTTGGTTATAAAAATCATCTAAATAAGGATTGTCTACAACATCTTCAAGTTGTGCTTCCCATTTATAATGCTTTGCTAGTAATTTTGTAAGCGTAGTTTTTCCAGCGCCAATGTTTCCTGCAATTGCTATATGCATAATATTAGTTAATTTTTAATTGGAATTTTTGTAGGGTTTCATTTTGGTAAATATACAAGGTTTCATTGGTTACTAAAAACTGATTTATTAACAAATTTGGAATTTTAATAGGTGTTATTTCACGAGTTTCTTTTTTTAGGTAAAACAAAGAATCCCCTTTTTTTAATATAATATTACCAGCACTCTCATCAATATTAGTATAACCTTCGTTTTTTATTTTTGAAATTAAGGTTCCAAAATAATTATAGACTAATAAATAATCAGTTGTAAGAAGCCAGCAATAATTATAATTGCTTTTTATGTCCAAAACAGTACTTGTTATAGGCAAGGTTTTAAATTTTGTAATATTGTTTTTATAATCAAAAATTTCTAATTGTTGGGAGTCCTGATTAAATAGCCACAAATTATTATCATTTCCTGGCGAAATAAATGAAATATTTCTATAGGGTTGTCTACTATTAAAATCTATTCTATAGATTTCTGCTAATCTATTATCTAATATGATGGCTGTATTAAAATCTTTATAAAAAAGACTAACTTTTAAAGGATTAAAGGCGTTGACTGATGTTATATTTCCTAATTGTATATTATTATAAGAAATGGTTTTGGAGGCATCTTTTTTGTAAAACACATTGTTATTGACGTAGTAAACAGTATTAAATTCATTAGCATCGATTAGTTTTTCGATCTTTATATCTATTTTATCAATATAATGAGTACTTATAGATTCTTGAGAAAATATAGATAAGGGTATAATAACTAGAAAGATTATAATGGTATGCTTCATACTAGGATGAAAAATACAAAAACCAAACCATTTATAATCTATTGTCTTATAAAAATGAGATTTGTTTTTAAAATTAAAATGCTAAGCGATTCTATTTTTCTTTAATAAGCAAGCTCAGTTTAATAAAGGGAGTTTATTTTTTTAAACTTTAAACCTTTTTCTCATGAAATAGTCTAAACCTTGTTTAGAAACACATTTCGACCATAAAGTTTGTTAATATTATTGTAAAAACTAACACACCGTTTAAGGATTTAGTATGTTTGTTAAACAACCTTTTAATGTATAATAAAAATTTTTATTAAAATATTTCAAATGAAATCAAATATTTTCAAGACCTTTTTTGTCATTTCCTTTTTATTTTTTAACAACACATTCTTATTTGCGCAAGATTTTCAGGGTAAAGCATACTATTTTTCAAAAACCACAATGGATATGAGTCGTTTTGGTGGTGGTCGTCAATTGAATGAGCAACAAAAAAAACAAATGGAAGCCCGGATGAAACAATGGCTAGAAAGAACTTATGTTTTGACATTTAATAAAGAGGAGTCTATGTTTATTGAAGATGAAAAATTAGAATCACCAGTTGGCGGAAGGGGACCAAGTGTTTGGGGAAGTAGTTTTTCACCCGGTCCACAATATAAAAATTTAAAAACAAAAACGTATTTACAAGATCAAGAATTCTTTGGGAAGCAATTTTTGATTAAAGAAGACATGCAACCATTAGAATGGAAGATGGGAACAGAATCCAAACAAATAGGTCAATATACATGTTTTAAAGCTACGGCAACTAAAGCTTCTACTGAGATTAACTGGAATAGAAATTCGAGGAGAGAAGGTGATAACAATGCTGAAAGGAAGGTTGATTCAACTAAAACTACGGATGTTGCAAGTACGAAAGAGGAACCTAAAGCGGAAGAGATTGAAATGATTGAAATTGAAGCTTGGTATACACCCATGATTCCGGTTAGTCAAGGTCCTGGAGAATATTGGGGACTGCCTGGTTTAATTCTTGAGGTTAGTGCCGGTAATACAACCATGCTGTGTTCTAAAATTGTGATGAATCCACAAGAAAAAACTAAAATAGAGGCCCCTGATAAAGGAAAAGTTGTAACCAAGAAAGAATATAATGAAATTATTACTGAAAAAATGCAAGAAATGCGAGATAACAGAGGTAGAGGAGACAATGGTCGTTCAAGAGGTTAAGTAGCATCAATAACTATTTAAATAAACTTACTATATAATAAAAATGAAAAATAATTTTATTAAAATATTTATTTCTGGGGTCTTAATTTTCTCTTTGAGCAATGTAACTTTTGCCCAGGATTTTCAAGGTAAAGCGTACTATTTTTCAAAAACACCTATGAATCTCGGTACTTGGGGAGCTAGATTGAGCGAACAACAAAAAAAGCAAATAGAAGAGCGTTTAAAAAATAGATTAGAGAAAACCTTTGTTTTGACCTTTAATAAGGAAGAATCGATTTATAAAGAAGATGATAAATTGGATGCCCTTTCAGGAGCCACAGATACCTGGGGAAGTAATTTTACACCAGGACCACTATACAAAAATGTGAAGACTAATTCTTTTGTACAGGATCAAGAATTTTATGGCAAACAGTTTTTAGTAAAAGAAGCGTTGCAGACATTAGAGTGGAAAATAGGAACCGAAACCAAGCAAATAGGAAATTATACTTGTTTTAAAGCGACTTGTAAAAGAGCCGATTTTGATGTCTCTTGGTGGAATTTTTCTTGGGATAAATTAAGAAATTATGATGTAGAAAAGAATGCTGATTCTATAAAAACCGATGAAATAGCCATAAAAAAATCAGAAGATGTAGAAGAGGACGGTGATATGGTGGAGATTGAAGCATGGTATACACCTATGATTCCTGTAAGTCAAGGCCCAGATGATTATTGGGGACTTCCAGGTTTAATACTGGAAGTTAGCGTTAATAATACTACATTGCTTTGCTCTAAAATTGTAATGAATCCAGAAGAAAAAACTAAAATAGAAGCTCCAGATAAGGGTAAAGAAGTCACAAAGAAGGAGTATCAAGAAATTATTACTGTTAAAATGCAAGAAATGCGAGATAACCTTGGTAGAAATAGTGGAAGACGCCCTTAACTTTCTAATATATCTTTTTAAAATCAACTGACTGACTAATCAACCCACATGAAGAATTTTATTTTTTTAATGCTACTTAGTTTTGCTAATATCTCTTTTGCCCAAATTAAACTACAAGGAGTAGTAAGGGATAGTATAGGAAGTCCATTAGAGTTGGCAAATATTATTGCCATAAATGAAGAAACACAAGCTTTAGAATCTTATGCAATAACTAATCATGAGGGTGTTTTTAAGCTGGCATTATCAAAAAATGCCACCTATTCCTTACAAGTAAGTTATATTGGTATGAAAACATTTAAGGAAACCATTGCTGTTAAAGAAGAAGATATAAATAAAGATTTTTCCTTGATATCTGACAATGTATTAGATGAAGTAGAACTTACTTACGAAATGCCGGTAATAGTGAGAGGAGATACGCTGATATATAATGCAGACTCTTTTAAAAATGGTTCTGAAAGAAAACTTGAAGACGTTATTAAAAATCTGCCTGGAGTAGAAATTAATGCTGATGGGCAAATAGAAGTTGAAGGTAAGGTGGTAAATAAATTAATGGTTAATGGAAAGGATTTTTTTGATGGTGATACCAAATTAGCAACCAAGAATATTCCATCAAACGCAGTAGATAAAATACAAGTACTAAGGAATTATTCTGAAGTTGGCCAGTTAAGTGGAGTAACAAATAACCAAGATAATGTAGCAATGAATATCAAACTTAAGGAAGGTAAAGAAAATTTCTGGTTTGGTAATGTTACAGTTGGTGCTGGTAAGTCTCCAGATAATGAGCTTTATTTGGCACAACCAAAAATGTTTTATTACAGTCCAAAATTCAGCCTGAATTTTATTGGCGATTTAAATAACACCGGTGAAGCGTCATTAACACGTCAGGATATTAGGGGTTTTGGTGGTGGTTTTAGAGCGCCAAGCCAAAGCAGCGGAACCAATCTTAATTTGGGAAGTAATGCCCTTAATTTTTTAACAAGAGAAAACGATGCCCTTGAGGTTGAAAATAAATTGGGAGCAACGAATTTTAGTTACTCACCAAATCAGGCTTTGGATATTAGTGGATTTGCTATTTACAATAGCAGTCGTATTACTTCCAAAGAAATTAATTTTAAGCGATATACAGATTCTGATCAGGGTATTCCAGATGAAAGAACGGAACAAACCAGTAATGAAAAATCTAATCAAGGTTTGTTAAAATTAAGTTCTACTTATAAACCCAATGTGAACAATCAATTGGATTATGATGTTTTAGGTAGAATTTCCAAGGACTCTCAAGATCAAATTTTTTCCTCATCGGTTTTAGGAAATACTAATCAGTTTGAGGAAAACACTCCATATAGTATTAATCAAAACATCAATTATTACTATACTTTAAATGATACTAATATATTTGCTTTTGAAGCGCAACATCTCTTACAAGATGAAGATCCGTTTTATAATGCCTTTATAGAAGACAAAACCAATTATGCAACAACAGCCGATGCTTTAGGTTTAGATGGCTTTCAATCAGGCTATGATATTGGACAAAATAGGCGAATAAAATCGAATCAATTAGACGCCAAACTTGATTATTATAATATTCTTAATGCAAAAAGCAATCTCAACTTCACTTTGGGTACCATATTAAGCCGACAAGACTTCAATTCTAATATCTTTCAATTCCTTGATGATGGCTCCATATTTAATCCTACACCTACTTTCAATAATGGACGTGCTACAAATGATATTCAGTACAATTTTAGTGATGTGTATTTAGGAGTTCATTATACTCTAAAATCAGGTAAATTTACTTTTAGACCAGGTTTTTCTGCTCATTCCTATGGAAATAAAAACAGGCAATTTGGTGAAGATATAAAAGACAATTTTTTCAGGATATTACCAGATTTTGAAACGCGCATTCAGTTTAAAAAGAGCGAAAGTTTAACCTTTAACTATAATATGCGTAATCAGTTTACTGATGTAACAAGGTTAGCACAAGGATTAATTTTAAACAATTTCAATAGTATTCAATATGGTAATCCAGATTTACAAAATGCATTATCACATAATTTAAGTTTGTTTTATAGTAGTTTTAATCTTTTTAACTATACTAATGTATTTGCACGCGTGGCCTATTCTAAGAATATTGATCAGATTAGACAATTAACTGATTTTGAAAATGTTATTAGAACCAGTACTTTTTTTAATTCAAATTTTGCCGATGAAAGTGTTAATGCTTTTGGCAGAATACAACGTACTTTTGGAAAACTAAGAGGGACTTTAAACGCAAATTTCAACTATAGCAAAATTAATCAGTTTATACAGGGAAGACAATCTGTTAATGAAGGATTTACTCAATCTTATTCACCTGGTTTGCGTACTAATTTTAAGGTAGCTCCAAACGTGAGTTTTGTGTATCGATATAGTGTGACAATTAATAATCAAGGAACCAGTAAAACAACGTTTTATACCAATGCACCAACTGTAGATTTTGATGCTTATATATGGGATTCAGTCACTTTTAAAACGGATTATGCCTATAACCGTCAAAGTTTAAAAGGTGGAGATAGTGATTCTTTCCAAACATGGAATGCTTCATTGTCATACAGAAAAGATAAAGACAGTAAATGGGAATACGAAATAAGAGCATCTAACTTATTAAATATTGATTCTAAGATTAGAAATAGCGCTAATGATATTTCTGTTTCATTATCTGAAACATTTATACAGCCACGTTTTGTATCGTTTAGAGTGCGTTATGAGTTGTAGTAAATAATAATATTATCTGTGCTATTATTTTATAAAATGGTATCGTTTAAAAGCTTCCATGGCTTCATATTCTGCAAGTCCTAATTTATTGTAAGTATCGGCAGTATTCTTATTTCTGTCTTCCGCTCTTATCCAGAATTCGCGTTCATCATTTCCTGGAAATAGTGCAGAATCCTTTTGTGATTGATGCTTAAAAATGGCTTTTCTTTTTCTTAATAATTCTTCTGGGCTAAGAGGTATAGCCATTTCAATTTCATCTATAGGCCATTCTTGCCAAGCTCCGCGATAAACCCAAACCCAGCAATCTTTTATAAAATCTTCATTTTTTAGTAGGTCTAAAGCTTGATAAATAATAGATAGACATACTCTATGTGTTCCATGAGGATCAGAAAGATCACCAGCAACATAAATTTGATGTGGTTTAATTTTTTTTATTAAATCTAAAGTAATTTTAATGTCTTCTGGACTAATAGGTTTTTTCTTAACAACACCTGTTTCGTAAAACGGTAAATCTAAAAAATGTATGTGATTATCTGGTATTCCAACATATCTACAGCCTGCACGCGCTTCACTTCTTCTTATTAAACCTTTAATCAAAAGAATTTCATCCGAATCGACTTCTCCTTTATGTTTATTTTTGATAGACTGTTTTACACGATGATATAGCGACTCTTCACCATCATTCATTTTTAAGCCAATATTTTTTTCAATGTCAACGGCAAAATCAGCGAAGCGAATAACATCATCATCAAATACAGCAATATTTCCTGAGGTTTGATAGGCAACATGAACTTCATGTCCTTGGTCAACCAATCGAATAAAGGTTCCTCCCATAGAAATAACATCGTCATCAGGGTGCGGACTAAAAATAATAACTCTTTTTTTAGCTGGATTTGCTCTTTCTGGTCGATTACTATCATCAACATTAGGCTTGCCTCCTGGCCAACCAGTGATAGTATGCTGTAAAAGATTAAATATTTTAATATTAATATTATAGGCAGGACCGTCTTCAATAATTAAATCACTCATTCCATGATTGGAGTATTCTCGGTCAGTTAATTTTAAAATAGGCTTTTTTAATGTTTTACTCAGCCAAATAACAGCTCTTTTTATGGTTTGCTCATCCCATTCAACAGGACCTAGTATCCAAGGAGTAGCTATTCTTGATAACTCTGCCGCCGCACCTATATCTAAAATAAATGTGGTGTTAGGATGTTTTTGAAGTATGGTTGCCGGTACATGTGATACGATGTCCCCTTCAATTGTTTTTTTAATGATTTCAGATTTTCCCTCGCCCCATGCCATTAAAATAATTCGTTTAGCACTCAAAATTGTTCCTACACCCATGGTTATTGCTTTTATAGGAACACTTTCTTCTCCATAAAAATCACTGGCAGCGTCGACCCTTGTTATATGGTCTAGATTTATTAATCGTGTAGTTGAATCTGCTGAAGATCCAGGTTCATTAAAACCAACATGGCCTGTCCTTCCAATTCCTAAAAGCTGAAGGTCGATTCCTCCAAATTTTGCAATTTTCTTTTCGTAATTATTACAATATTCTAAAATTTTATCTTTTGAAATGGTGCCATCAGGAATGTGTATATTTTCAGGCTTTATATCAATATAATCAAATAATTGCTCATGCATAAACCTAACGTAACTTTGAAGCTCATTTGGCTGTATTGGATAGTACTCATCTAGGTTAAATGATACAACATTTTTAAAGCTAAGACTTTCTTCTTTATGCAGTCTAATGAGTTCTTTATATACGCCTAATGGAGAAGATCCAGTTGCTAAACCTAAAACGCATAGTTTTCCTTTTGTTTCTTTTTCTCTAATTGTTTGGGCTATTTCCTTCGCAATTAATTTGGAAGCTTCTTCAGAATTCTCAAATACCTCAGTGTGAATTTTTTCCCTTTTTGAAAAGGGAGATAATTTCCAGTTGTTTTTATCAAATAAGCTCATAATAAGGATAAATTCTAATTTAAATTATAAAGATAATAGAATTGTATTTAAAATTAATATTTGTTGTAATTATCAGTAAAGAGGTGAGTTAGCTTGTTAATATTTTTGATTTATAAAAAACACAAGTCATAATTTTATTCAATTAAAATGCATAACCCAACATTAATTTTAAGTTATTATCAGGAGCTATTGAAGTTGAAAGATTTTAAACATTATCACCGTTGAATATTATAGCGGCGCCCAATTTATACATGATAAGATGATAATCAATCAGATTTATTTACAAATTTTCTAAAAAATCTCTTCAACATATCTAATCTAAAAGTATATTTTATTGAACAAAATTTGGCCAACGTTTCATATAAGTGATGAAGTCATCACTAAGACCTTCCTTTTTTAAATAGGATTCACTTACAGGCAATGATTGAGGTATGAAATTGGGGTCTTCTATTACAAGATTTGGAAAATTATGATGTAAAATAGCTGATCTTCCAATAGTTACAAAATCGACTTCACTGTTTAAAATTTTATCAACATCCAGTCCTGAGCTTATTTTTCCAGCAACGGTTAATTTTACGTCTTTAAAGTTTAAGCTTGTAACATGGTCTAACAACGATTTATCTTGATAATTTAAATCATCGGGCATTTTAAAGCAATCCCAGAGAGAGATATCTAGGAAATCTATAAAGTTGGAATCGATTAAGTTTTGAGCAAGTATTTTTATTTCTTTCAAATCCATCCCAAATCGCTCTGGAGATAACCTTACTCCAATTAAAAATGAACTCCCACATGCATTCCTAATTCCATCAATAATTTCAAAAAAAATGCGGCTCCGGTTCTCTAAAGAGCCACCATAAATATCTTGTCTTTTGTTAATCTCTTTACTAAAAAACTGACATAATAAATAACCGTGGGCTCCGTGAATTTCAACACCATCATAGCCTGAAGTTCTAGCACGGATGGCTGCCTTTACAAAAGCATCAATTACTGTTTTTGTTTCCTCAAATGTTAGTTCTCTAGAATCTGTTTCCTCGTTTATGGAAGGGCAAACAGGCTGTTGTTTTATAAGTTCTTTCGGTGCCCGCATACCAGCATGATGTAATTGAACAACCGCTAAACTACCCTGCGATTTTATTTCTTTTACTAATCGTTTGTGACCTTCAATTTGAATATCATTAAAAATGCCTAGTTGGCCTTTAAATCCTTTACCGTTTTCTTGAACGTGAGATGCACAGGTCATTACCAGTCCAAATCCACCTTTCGCTCTCATTGTAAGCCAATTGAATTCGGCGTTAGAAAGAGTGCCGTTTTCAAAACTTTGAGTATTAGTTAATGGTGCGAGCATAAATCTATTTTTCATGGTTGCACCACAAGCAAACTTTATAGATTCAGACGCATTCTTCATTGTGTTATAATTGAAATACTTTTTTTACTTTATCAACATAATCCAATTTTTCCCAAGTAAATAATTCCACATCAAGTGTAATTGATTCCCCGTTGGGCTGAGTAAATGTTTTCGTAACTACTTCGTTTTGACGCCCTAAATGTCCGTAGGAAGCAGTTTCACTGTAAATAGGAGCACGTAGTTTTAAACGCTCTTCAATAGCAGAAGGACGCATATCAAATAGTTTGGAAACCTCTTTAGCAATTTCCCCATCGGTCATGTTAAACGGACAAGTTCCGTAGGTATCTACAAAAATAGAAGTTGGCTCAACCACACCAATGGCATAAGATACTTGCACTAATATCTCATCAGCAACACCTGCGGCAACCAAATTTTTAGCAATATGGCGGGCAGCATAAGCAGCACTTCTATCCACTTTACTTGGGTCTTTTCCAGAAAATGCACCTCCACCATGGGCACCTTTTCCACCATATGTATCTACAATTATTTTACGTCCGGTTAATCCTGTATCCCCATGAGGGCCTCCAATAACAAATTTTCCGGTTGGATTAATGTGATAAATAATGTCATCACTAAATAGTTCTTGCAGGTGTTTTGGCAATTTAGCGACTACACGTGGTATTAATATATTAATTATGTCTGTTCGAATTTTTGCCAGCATAATTTCATCTTCGTCAAACTCATCATGTTGCGTTGAAACTACTATGGCATCAATACGTTGAGGAATATTATCATCACTATATTCTATGGTTACTTGACTTTTAGAATCTGGACGTAAATAAGTAATATCTTTATTTTCTCTTCTTAATTCGGCAAGCTCAATTAAAATGCGATGGGATAAATCTAACGCCAAGGGCATATAATTTTCAGTTTCGTTAGTAGCATAACCAAACATCATCCCTTGATCACCAGCACCCTGTTGTTCTTTGTTTGCTCTGTCAACACCTCGATTAATGTCTTCAGACTGCTCGTGAATAGCTGAAAAAATACCACATGAATTACCATCAAACATGTATTCACTCTTGGTATAACCTATTTTGTTTATAGTATCTCTGGCAATTTTTTGAACATCCAAGTAGGTTGTCGATTTTACTTCACCTGCAAGTACTACCTGACCTGTGGTTACTAAAGTTTCACAAGCTACTTTGGAATTTACATCAAAAGCTAAAAAATTGTCGATTAAAGCATCACTAATTTGATCTGCTACTTTGTCTGGATGTCCTTCAGATACACTTTCTGAAGTAAATAAATATGCCATTTACTGTATTTTATGTAGAAGATTTGACGATAACGTCGAAGGAAGTTTACACTGCCTTTAGCATTTTTGTTTATACCTTTTTTATTCAGTATAAGAGGTTGCAATCAGTCAAATCTTTCCTCTATTATTTATAGATGCAAAATTAAGAAAATAAAAGAAATGTGAAATATAATTTTGGTTTTTTAATGATCAATACGCTGTTAATTTTTCAATTTAATTTGGAATAGATTTCCGTGAATTTTAAATTTTTTGATTTTTTTAAGTCATTTATAAATATTGAACATCATAAAAAAATTCATTTAAGTACTTGAAAAACAATATAATACGTTGTATTAAAGAGTGGTGGATTTAAACTTGAATAGTAAAGGATTGATTTAATAATCTTGTAATAATTTATTTTCGAGCTTTATTTTAAAGAACATAATTAGGATAATATAAATATTATCTAAATAAAGTATGAATAAACTCAATAAATATAGTAAAACAGTTACCCAAGATCCAACTCAACCGGCAGCACAGGCTATGTTACATGCTATTGGATTAACAGAGGAAGATTTCTTTAAACCAATGGTTGGTATTGCAAGTACAGGTTATGAAGGAAATCCTTGTAATATGCATTTAAATGATTTGGCTAAACTTGTGAAAGAAGGGACGCAAAATGAAGATGTAATTGGGCTTATTTTTAATACAATAGGTGTTAGTGATGGCATTTCTATGGGCACTCCAGGAATGCGTTATTCATTGCCTTCTCGTGATATTATTGCTGATTCCATGGAAACCGTTGTACAAGCAATGAGTTATGACGGGTTAATTACGGTTGTGGGTTGCGATAAAAATATGCCAGGCGCTTTAATGGCTATGATTAGATTGAATAGACCTTCCATTTTAGTGTATGGAGGAACGATTGATTCAGGCTGCCATGAAGGTAAAAAATTAGACGTTGTTTCTGCTTTTGAAGCCTGGGGGAGTAAAGTTGCTGGTTCCATGAGTGAAACAGAATTTAAAAATATTGTTCAAAAAGCGTGCCCTGGAGCTGGGGCTTGTGGTGGAATGTACACTGCAAATACAATGGCCTCAGCTATTGAAGCTTTAGGAATGGCTTTGCCTTTTAATTCTTCAAACCCTGCAACTGGTGAAGAGAAAAAATTAGAGTCTGTAAAGGCGGGGGAAGCGATGCGTTTATTATTAGAAAAAGATATTAAACCTTCTGATATTATCACAAGAAAATCTTTAGAAAACGCGATCCGATTGGTTACTATTTTAGGAGGTTCAACAAATGCGGTTTTGCATTTTCTAGCTATTGCAAGAGCCGCCCAAATAGAGTTCACATTACAAGATTTTCAGAAAATTAGTGATAATACACCATTTCTTGCTGATTTAAAACCAAGTGGTAAGTATTTAATGGAAGATGTACATGCTGTAGGAGGTATTCCAGCAGTTTTAAAATATTTATTGAAAAAAGGACTATTACATGGGGATTGTCTAACAGTAACAGGAAAAACTTTAGCTGAGAATTTGTTAGATGTTAAAGATTTATCTGAAGGACAAGATGTAATTAAACCTTTAGAAAATCCGATTAAAATTTCTGGACATTTGCGTATGCTATATGGCAATTTGGCCGAGGATGGCAGTGTTGCAAAAATTACAGGAAAAGAAGGATTGAGATTTCAAGGAAAAGCAAAAGTTTTTGATGGTGAATACGCAGCAAATGATGGTATTAGGGACGGGAAAGTAGAAAAAGGAGATGTTGTTGTAATTCGTTATGAAGGTCCAAAAGGTGGTCCAGGAATGCCTGAAATGCTTAAACCAACAGCCGCAATTATGGGCGCCGGATTAGGAAAAGACGTGGCTTTAATTACGGACGGACGTTTTTCAGGCGGAACTCATGGCTTTGTAGTAGGTCATATTACACCTGAGGCCCAAGAAGGTGGAACTATTGCTTTGGTTAAGGACGGAGATGTTATCACTATTGATGCTGAAACCAATTCAATTGTCCTTGAAGTAACAGATTCAGAATTAAAAAAGAGAAAACAAAACTGGAAAGCACCTCAATTAAAATTTAATCGTGGCGTGCTTTATAAATATGCAAGAACGGTATCATCGGCATCAAAAGGATGCGTAACTGATGAATTTTAAGTAAGATGTATGAATACAGAGACACAAAATAAAACTAAGGAGGTAACTCAAAAAACCATGAGAATTACAGGTTGTGAAGCAATTATTAGATGCTTGATAGAAGAAGGAGTGGATATTCTTTATGGATACCCAGGTGGCGCCATTATGCCTGTATATGATGAGCTTTATAAATTCAGAGACCAAATACACCATGTATTAACACGACATGAACAAGGGGCTACCCATGCTGCACAGGGTTATGCGCGTATTTCCGGAAGAGTTGGTGTGGCTATGGCAACTTCGGGTCCGGGAGCAACCAATTTAATTACAGGGATTGCAGATGCGCAAATTGACTCTACACCGTTAGTATGTATCACTGGACAAGTTTCTTCTCATTTGTTAGGAAGTGATGCCTTTCAGGAAACTGATATTGTTGGTATTTCAACGCCTGTTACAAAATGGAACCATCAAGTTACTACGGCTTCTGAAATTCCAGAAGTAATAGCCAAAGCTTTTTATATTGCAAAAAGTGGAAGACCAGGACCTGTATTAATTGATATTACTAAAGACGCTCAATTTGAGGAATTTGATTTTTCATATAAAAAATGTACAGGCATTAGAAGTTATAATCCTGTGCCAAAAACAAGTAAAGAATCAATTGAAGCAGCGGCAGTCTTAATCAATCAGGCAAAAAAACCGATGGTGGTTTGGGGTCAAGGTATTATTTTAGGTAAAGCAGAGGCAGAATTAAAAGCGGTAATAGAAAAGGCTGGAATACCTTCTGCTTGGACTATTTTAGGCGCTTCCGCATTGCCAACTTCACATCCACTTAATATAGGTATGGTTGGAATGCATGGAAATTATGCACCTAATAGGTTAACCAATGAATGTGATGTATTAATTGCTATAGGAATGCGTTTTGATGATCGTGTTACCGGAAATTTAGCGACTTATGCAAAACAGGCAAAGATTATTCATTTCGAAATTGATCCTGCAGAAGTTGATAAAAATGTTAAAACGGATGTAGCAGTTTTAGGGGATGCCAAATCTAGTTTGGCAGCTATTTTGCCACTTTTAAATGCTAAAACACATCCAGAATGGTTAAAGGAATTTAAGGACTTATATGATATTGAATTTGAAAAAGTCATAAAGAACGATTTACATCCTACCAAAGAAGGATTAACCATGGGTGAAGTATTAAATGAGATAAATACTCAAACCAAGGGAAATGCAGCAATTGTTTCAGATGTTGGACAACATCAAATGATTGCCTGTAGATATGCTGATTTTAATGTTACGAAAAGCAATATAACTTCTGGAGGACTAGGAACTATGGGCTTTGCCCTTCCTGCAGCGATTGGAGCTAAAATGGCAGCGCCAGACAGAGAAGTTGTTGCAATCATTGGGGACGGAGGTTATCAAATGACCATTCAGGAATTAGGAACTATTTTTCAGCAGAAGATACCTGTTAAAATAGTGGTATTAAACAATGAGTTTTTAGGTATGGTACGTCAGTGGCAGCAGTTATTTTTCGATAAGCGTTATGCTTCAACAGAAATGACCAATCCAGATTTTGTTACCATTGCGAAAGGATATTATATTGAAGCTAAGCGTGTTAAAAAAAGGGAGGATTTGGCAGAAGCTGTTAAAGAAATGATAGCTTCTAAAGAAGCCTATTTCCTTGAAGTTTGCGTGGAAAAAGAAGATAATGTATTCCCAATGATACCATCAGGAGCATCCGTTTCAGATATTAGATTAAGTTAAGGTTTTAGAAAGAATAAAATGAACGAAGAAATAAAAACATTTACCATATCGGTTTATACTGAAAATAATATTGGGTTATTAAATCGGATATCGGCAATTTTTCAAAGAAGACACATCAATATTGAAAGCTTAACAACTTCCCAGTCGGAAATTGAAGGTGTTAATAGATTTGTTATCGTGGTTAATATTACTGAAACTCAAGCGAGAAAAGTGGTGAAACAAATAGAAAAACAAGTGGAAGCGATTCGTGCTTATTATCATACAGATGACCAAACTATTTATACAGAATCATGTATGTTTAAAATAAAATCGGCATTGTTGTTCGAAGAGCCCCAAATTCAAAATATTATAAAAGACAGCAATTCACAAATTGTAACAGTTAACAAGGAGTTTTTTGTTCTTGAAAAGTCTGGAAGACGTCATGAAATTGAATCCCTTCGTAGAGATTTAAATGTATTTGGAATTATGCAGTTTGTGCGTTCAGGTAGGATTGCTGTAACAAAAGATGAAATGAAAATAACCGAAATGCTTTTGGCATTTAATAATCAATAAAAACAAGAAATGGGAAATTACTTTAACACACTGTCTTTAAGAGACAAATTAAATCAATTATCGAAGTGCAGATTTATGGATGCATCAGAATTTGAAGATGGTGTAAATGCATTAAAAGGAAAAAAAATTGTCATTGTAGGTTGTGGGGCACAAGGCTTAAATCAAGGGCTTAATATGAGAGACTCTGGTTTAGATATATCTTATACATTGCGTGAAGCTGCAATAAAAGAGAAAAGAGTATCTTTTGTTAATGCTACCAAAAATAGTTTTAAGGTTGGGACTTATGAAGAATTGATTCCATCGGCCGATTTAGTTTTAAACTTAACTCCAGATAAACAACACACGAGTGTTATAAAAGCAATTATGCCGTTAATGAAAAAGGGGGCGACTCTTTCCTATTCTCATGGTTTTAATATTGTTGAAGAGGGCACTCAAATTCGTAAAGATTTAACAGTAATTATGGTGGCGCCAAAATGTCCAGGTACCGAGGTTAGAGAAGAATATAAAAGAGGCTTCGGTGTACCAACATTAATTGCAGTTCATGAAGAAAATGATCCGGAAGGAAAAGGTTGGGCACAAGCAAAGGCCTATGCTGCAGCTACTGGAGGAGATAGAGCAGGAGTTTTAGCATCTTCGTTCGTTGCGGAAGTAAAAAGTGATTTAATGGGAGAGCAAACGATTCTTTGTGGGTTGTTGCAAACAGGGTCAATTCTTTGTTTTGATAAAATGATTGAAAAGGGAATTGATGCAGGATATGCGTCAAAATTAATCCAGTATGGTTGGGAAACAATAACCGAAGGATTAAAATACGGCGGTATTACCAACATGATGGATCGCTTGTCTAATCCGGCAAAAATTAAAGCATTTGAATTATCAGAAGAATTAAAAGATATCATGCGTCCGTTATTTCAAAAACATATGGATGATATTATGGAAGGTAATTTTTCTAAAGGGATGATGGAAGACTGGGCTAATAATGATAAAGATTTATTAGGTTGGAGAGCCGAAACTGCTGAAACGGCATTTGAAAAAACGCCTGCGGGTGATGTGAAAATATCTGAACAGGAATATTATGATAATGGGGTATTAATGGTGGCTATGGTAAGAGCTGGTGTGGAATTAGCATTTGAAGCCATGACGGATTCTGGTATTATTGATGAATCTGCATATTATGAATCTTTACATGAAACACCGCTAATTGCAAACACTATTGCTAGGCGTAAATTATATGAAATGAATAGTGTAATATCTGATACTGCCGAGTACGGATGCTATTTATTCGATCATGCGTGTAAACCACTGTTAGGAGATTTTATGAAGAAAATAGATACTAATGTCATTGGCAAAGCATATTCAAAAGACAATGGAGCGAATGTTGATAATGCTAAACTAATTGAAGTAAACAAAGCGTTAAGAGAACATCCTGTTGAGAAAATAGGTGCCTTTTTGAGAGCTTCTATGAAAGCAATGAAGCCTATTGTCTAATTTTAAATTTGCATAAGAAAAGTAAAGTCGATGCCCTTAAAAAGTATCGACTTTTAAATATAATATTTATAAATTTAGGAGATATGAAACTTATTAGAATTCAATTATTAGTGCTTTTTTCAGCAGTTTTAATGTTTAATTGCGGAGGGAAAGAAGAAAAGAAAAAGGAAGTTTTTTCATATGAAAAAACAAATTCTCAAGCAGAGAATGTTTCAAATAGTGATGATGCTAATGTCGCCAATGTGGTTATAACTGGAAACGATTTAATGCAGTTTAGCACAAAAGAGATAAAAGTTAAAACTGGACAAAAAGTAAGATTAACTTTAAGACATGTGGGTAAATTAGATGCCAATATTATGGGGCATAATTTTGTATTATTAAAAAATGGTGTTGATTTAGTGACCTTTGCAACTGCTGCCGCAATCGAAAGAGATAACAAATATCTTCCTAAAGATTCCCAGGATATAATAGCGCATACGGATTTAATTGGTGGCGGTCAAGTTACAACTATAGAATTTGATGCGCCAGAACCTGGAACATATGAATTTTTATGCAGTTTTCCTGGTCATTATGCTATGATGCGCGGTAACTTTATTGTTGAGTAATCAGTGCCTAGTTAAAATTAATCTAGTTTCCAGCCTTCTCGATAAGTTCGTTTTACAAATTGATTGGCGGCTTCAAAATTAGTTATGTTCATATTTGTACCATCCCAAAGTAACTTTTTACGACCTGGATATTCAAAGCTATCACCACTTTTTTCTCTGAGATTATAACTTCTAATGGCTAAATTCCCCATTAATATTGATTCTGTAAGTGGTCCAGCAAAATCAAAAGAAGACGTTAAATTCAAATGTTTTTCACTGCCAAAACCAGCTTTACATGCTTCTACCCAACTAGAATGGTGTCCGTTTTCTGGAAGTGTACTGGCATCTTCTACGTCTTCATTAGGAGCTGTGATAATTTCTCCTGAATTCAAATAAATTTTAGGGTTCAAACCATAAGTACCGCAAGTCATAATGCCTTTATCTCCTATCATTAGTACACCATTCGAACTGTCTTCATCACCAATTGAATGGTCTGCCGGAATTAGTTCTGGATGAAACGGACGTAAACCACCGTCAGTCCAGTTTAATTTAACTTCAGAGGGATTATTCTTCGTGGCATTAAATTTTAATTGTGTTCTAGAAGATGGAGGACAAGATTCTGGATAATAATCTGGTGTCCAGTCTTGAGTAAATATAGAACCTACACTACTTTCAACTTCAGTAGGATATCCTAACCCTAAAACTCTAAAAGGTGGGTCAATTAAATGACATCCCATATCGCCAAGAGCTCCGGTTCCAAAATTCCACCAACCTCTCCATTTGAAAGGATGGTATAAGGGGTTATAATCAACATATTCTGCAGGACCAATCCAAGAATCCCAATCTAAACCATCTAAAAGTTTTGGTTTATCTGTAGGGGTTTTTATCCCTTGAGGCCAAACCGGTCTGTTTGTCCAAACTTCCACCTGACTTACCGTTCCAATCATACCAGAATTAAACCAATTTATCATGGTTTGAACGCCTTTACCCGATGCTCCCTGATTACCCATTTGAGTAACAATTTTGTATTTGCTTGCTGCCTCAGTAAGAACACGTGCTTCATAAATATTATGAGTTAATGGTTTTTGAACATATACATCTTTATTTAATTGCATAGCAGCTAATGTGATAACTGCGTGTGTATGATCTGGTGTGGAAACTGTAATAGCATCAATATCTTTAACCTCTTCTAGAAGCTTTCTGTAGTCCTTATATTTTTTAGCATTAGGAAATAAATTAAAAGCTCTTTCTGCTCTATTCCAATCAACGTCACATATGGCTGATATATTTGAAGCCCCATTATTATAAACATTTACAGTGTCGCTAAAACCTTTGCCGCCAGCACCAACAACAGCTATATTTAATTTATCGCTTGGGGCAATAAACCCTCTACCCATAACATGTCTTGGTATGATTGATATTCCAAGAGCTGTAAGAGCCGAGTTTTTAATAAAGGAACGTCTGCTATTGTTATTGTTGGTTTTCATTGATAAAAAGTTTGTGATGTTAATTTTTTAATTCTAACAATTCGATATTTTTAAATTCTATAGGACTGCTTTCACTTTGTAAAGAAACATAACCGTTTGTTACGGGTTCACCTTCTTTAAATTGGGTATTAAACTCACCTCCAAATACCGGTTTGGAATAAGAAATAACTTCTTTTCCGTTAATTAGATGTTTTATTAATGAGTCATTATGAACTTCAACTTCTACTTGAACCCATTCGTTTTCATAAAAGGTTGGTGAAGTAGAAGAGATACAGTGATCTGTGATAAATTGGTCATTGATAGTAACATGCATGCCAGGGGTACAAAGGTTTCCAGTTGGACGTTCAATATTCTTGTCTGTGCCTCCTAAAAATTGAACTTCTAAAGAAACTGGAAAATCCTGATTTAATCCCATAGTTTCAGGAGATTGGGAATGAATCATTACCCCACTATTTTTATTGGCCCATTCTTGTCCGCCTTTAATTTGTTTCCCCGTAAATCTATATTCTAGTTTTAGAATATAATTTGAATAAGGTTTATCGTAAAAAATATGACCAAAAGAGTCATTAAAGTCCTCATAACCATCATACGAAACTTTTAATACTCCATCTTCAACCCTAAAAGTGTTATGGATATTTTCTCCTAAAGGATACCCTTTAATTTTAACTGTCCAACCCGTTAAATCTTTACCATTAAATAATTGCACCCATTTTTCTGTCTTTTTCTTTTCACAATTACTAAATAGTAACAGACATAAAA
>JAHEDS010000018.1 GCA_024641135.1 Flavobacteriales bacterium | reverse complement strand
GGAATTTCTTGTAAACCAACACTCGCTTTTCCATTATTTAATTGCGCCACATATTTTAACTGACAATTTTTAGATTGTGCAGAAGCGTATAGTTTTTGGAAATGTGCCTCATCTGAAATTAATGTTTTATAAAAATCATCAACAGATCTACTTTCTAAATTACCCGACGTTAAAAAAGAGGTGTTTTCTATAGCTTCCAAATCCATTTCTAAACCACTTTCTCTGGCCAAAATTAATATTTTCCTGGCAACATCTACACCACTTAAATCAATTCGTGGGTCTGGCTCTGTATAACCTTCATTCTGTGCCTGTTTAACTACGTCATGAAAAGTGTTTGAATTATTAAAATTATTAAATACAAAATTTAAGCTTCCAGATAATACGGCTTGTATGGCCGTAATTTTATCTCCTGAAGCTATTAAATTATTCAAGGTATCTATTATTGGTAGCCCAGCACCTACATTGGTTTCAAATAACAAAGGGGCGTTGTATTTTAAAGATAATCTTTTTAATAACTTGTAGTTTTCATAATTACTTGAGCAGGCAATTTTATTACAAGCCACCACGCCAATACTTTGTCTTAAATACTCTGGGTATAACCCGGCTACTTCTTCATTGGCGGTGACGTCTACAAAGATGCTGTTTCTTAGGTTTAGTGTTTTAATTTTATTATGAAAACCTTGTAAACTAGCCGTTTGACCTTGTTGTAATAGTGTTTTCCAGTTATTTAAATCAATTCCATCGTCATCAAACACCATGGTTCTGGAATTTGATAAACCAACCACATGCAAACTGATTTTTAATTGCTCTTTTAAATATTTTTTTTGTTGTTTAATTTGTTCTATAAGTCTTTCTCCTACATTGCCAACACCGGTAATAAAAACGTTCAGCTGTTTGGTTTTTATTTCAAAAAACTGTTCATGTAAACAGTTTAAGGCTTTTTTTACGTCGCTTTCAAGTATAACCGCAGAAATATTTTTTTCTGAAGCGCCTTGAGCGATAGCTCGTATGTTGATATTGTTTTTTCCAAGAGAACTAAACATTTTTCCACTTATACCTTGGTGATTTTTCATATTATCGCCAATAAGTGCAATTATAGATAAACCAGTTTCAACAATAATAGGGTCGATTTTGTTTAAGGCAATTTCGTTTTCAAAAGTAGAGTCAATTGAGGTTTTTGCTAAGTCGGCATCTTTTTCATCAATTCCTATGCAAATTGAATGTTCGGAAGAAGCTTGAGTGATTAAAATGACATTTATTTTTTCTTGAGACAAGGTTTCAAATAAACGTTTTGAAAATCCCGGAATTCCAATCATACCACTTCCTTGAAGTGTGAGTAAGGCAATATTGTTTATATTACTAATTCCCTTAACGGGAATACTTGCATTAATATGATTATTGGAAATAATAGTTCCAGCCGAAAGTGGATCTAACGTATTTTTTATGTGTATTGGGATATTTAAGTTTAGAACTGGTTGAACCGTTGGAGGATATAACACTTTTGCTCCAAAATGGGATAATTCCATGGCCTCCTGATAAGATAATTTTTCAATGGGATAAGCCTGTTTGACCAATTTTGGATTTGTTGTAAACATGCCACTAACATCAGTCCATATTTCCAGTTGTTCAACTTTTAAAGCTGCAGCTACAATGGCAGCTGTAAAATCTGAACCACCTCTTCCAAGTGTAGTTTGTTCTTCACTTTTAGATTTCGAAATAAAGCCTGGAAGAATATAAATTTTTTTGGTGTTTGATTTAAAATAGTCCTGAATATTTTTATTAGTTTGTTTATAATCTACTTCTGCCTTAGTAAAATTTGAATTTGTAACAATTAACTCTTGAGAATTTTTCAGTTCAGCAAGTGCATGTCGCGATTTCAAAGTTTCGGCAATTATAAACGATGAAAGTAGTTCACCATAACTAGTGAGTTTATCAGACGTTTTTGGCGATAATTCATTAATAAGATATATACCTTCTAGCAAACTTTTAAGCGAATTTAGCCTATCAATTATAGAATTTAAAACCAACTCATTATTTGTTGGAATTAATTCTGAAATGATGTCTAAATGAATTTGCTTGATAGTATTAAAAACCTCTAAAAAAGTAACCTCCTTATTTTTAGCCATACTTCCAGCTAAAAGTAATTTGTCTGTAATACCACCAACAGCCGAAACGACACAGATTACAGTATCCTTTTCTGTATAAGTATTAAGTATATCTATTACGTTATTAATATTTTTTGCAGAACCAACGGACGTTCCACCAAATTTTAAAACTTTCATTTTTAATGAGTTAATATTTTAATAAAATATTTTTGAAGCAGTAATTTCAATAAATTACAAAAAAAGCGTGAAGAAAATATAATTACTAACCCCTAAGGGTAGTAATAATTCTAGTTGTACCAAAAAACATCATGTTAACTAATGCTAAAAAAGAGTGTAACTGATTTAAATTTTGGTTTAATTGATTCATGTTATCAAATAATTATATACTTCAAAAGTATTACAATAAAACTTATTAAAAAACTTAATCTAATTTTTTGCGGTATTCTTATAAGGAAGCTTAATTGATTTTGTAAAATGTATTTATTCTTATTTTTATTATATAAATGATAATGCTATAAATAAGGATTGAATTTAAAATTTAAGTGTTCAATTAATATTTTATCAAAAATATCAACATAATGTAGGTAAATACATATATTAAATATAAATAAATACGATTAAGTGTAAATAAATACCGTTAAAAGGTAATTTATATCAAAATATTTATATATTTGTAGTGTTAATTAAATAATCCTACAAAATGAAAACAAAAACCTTCCTCAGATATGTTTTTATATTCCTAACAATTTCAAACTATTTGGTTGTTAATTCACAAGTTACCAAAGTGTTTGATTTTAATACTAAAGATCAGTTATTTAGCGAATTTACTCAAGGCGGAAACTCAAAACTTATAATACAAAGTTCTAAAGATGGTATAGGCGGTTCGGGCACTGTAAATGTTTTAGGCGATACAAATGAGGTTTTTACTTCTAAGCAAGGGTATTCAATAACTGGAAAAGGGTCTCATTACGAATTTAAAACATATTTTAAGAGTGAGTTTAACAGTGGTTATGGGGGTTTTGGTTTTACTTCAAATCCTAATGCAACACATTATTTATATGCTGCACCAAATGAAGGTTTAGGTATTTCAGTACACGGTGGCGGCTATATTTTTAATAGCGGATTAAGTTCAGAACCTGGTAGTTGGACACATGAGGATGTTTTAAATAGTGCCTCTCAAGACAAATGGTATTTAGCTGTTTTATCTATTGATTTATTAGCAAATAGTTATTTTAACATGACTGTGGACATTTATCCAGCAAATTCAGACGGTACACTTGTAAATCCTTTAAATCCTATTGAAACCAAAACTTGGAAAGTTCAAAATAAAGCCATGGCTAATTCTAAAATAATATATGCATACTTTGCTTTTGGCGGTCATAGAATAACAAATTTTGATAATTACATAATAAACTTAAAAGGTGGATCTACTACTATAGAAGCGGGAGCACCTGTCGTTATTGGTAGTTCTATATTAAATAATAGCACAAAAACTATAGATGTTAGTGGTGATGTTACAGATGATAGAAGCGATGAAGTAATAGAAAAGGGAGTGGTTTATAGCACTTCTGAAAGTCTTCCAACTATTTCTGATTCAAAAATTACAATTGGTAATGGAGAAGGTTCATTTAGTTATCAATTAGAGAATTTAATGCCTAACACTATTTATTATATAAGAACTTATGCCAAAAATTCAAAAGGGATTTCATATGGAAGTTTAACTTCTATAGATACAAATGATTTAACTGATATTGAAATAGATTTTAAGGCAAAAATTAAAACGTATCCAAACCCATCAACAAATTATATTAGTCTTTCCGGATTAACTGAATCTGAAAATTATGTAATTTATAACATGCAAGGCAAACAAGTGTTGAAAGGATTTGTTTCAAACAATAATAAAATAGAAGTAAAATCCCTGACTAATGGAATGTATCTTTTAAAATTAGAAAAATTTGAAATGATTAAGTTTATCAAAGAATAGTTATTATATCTATGCAATAACATTAAAATTAAGGTCAATAATCCTTAGATGTAATTTATTTAAGGATTTCTTTTAACTAATGTGTGACTTTATTCCTTCCCTTAAAAACATGTATTATCTTTATTAAATTCAAATACAGTGATATCCCATGAAACTATTTTCTAAAGAACAAATTTACGAAGGCGACAAAATAACTATAGAAAGACAAAAAATAAGCTCTACAGATTTAATGGAAAGAGCTGGTAATCAAATTTTCAACTGGATAAATCTGAGGATGCAAGGTGCTCAGGTACCTATCCATATTTTCTGCGGCATTGGCAATAATGGTGGAGACGGAATGGTTTTAGCAAGACATTTGATTTTAGGTGGATATAATGTGAAAACGTATATCGTTAATTACAGTGAAAAACGAAGCAAAGATTTTTTAATTAATTATGATAGGGTAAAAAATATAACAAAAACATGGCCTGAATTTGTACATAATCAGGATGACTTTCCAGAGATTAATCAAGACCATATTATAGTAGATGCCATCTTTGGAATAGGACTGAACAGACCTGTTGCAGACTGGGTAAAGAATTTATTTATTCATCTTAGAAAATCAAAAGCCTTTACCTTGTCAATTGATATACCTTCCGGATTGCAAACGGATGCCATGCCAGAAGATGATAACAGTGTTGTTTTGGCATCTTATACATTGAGTTTTGCCTCACCTAAGTTGGTTTTCTTTTTACCTCAAACAGCAAAGTACACTATTAATTGGGAAGTTTTAGATATTGGTTTGGATGCTGAGTTTTTGTCATCTACAAACACAGCATTTAATTTAATAGGAAAGTATGAAGCTATTCCAATTTATATTCCAAGAGAAAAATACTCACATAAAGGTCAATTTGGTCATAGTTTAATAATAGGAGGTAGTTATGGTAAAATTGGAGCCGTAACTTTGGCGAGTAGAGGTGCATTAAGTTCAGGTGCAGGTTTGGTATCTGTTTTTGTTCCAAAATGCGGGTATCAAATTATACAATCTTCATTTCCTGAAGCAATGGTTATTACAGATGTGAATGAGTATTTAATTTCAAATATTGAATTTGATTTAAAACCAACTGTTGTAGCATTTGGAGTAGGAGTAGGCACAAATGAAAATACAGTTAAAGCATTTGAAACATTCTTAAAAGTTAATAAATCACCATTGGTTATTGATGCTGATGGAATTAATATACTTTCAAGTAACACTAAATTATTAGAATTATTACCAAAAAACACAGTTTTAACGCCTCATCCTAAGGAGTTAGAGCGATTAATTGGTTCTTGGGTTAATGACTTTAATAAATTAGAAAAGGCAAAAGAATTTTCAAATAAGTATAACGCGATTTTAGTATTAAAAGGAGCGAACACTATTACGGTTTTTGAGGATAAATTCTACATAAATGCTACGGGTAATCCTGGGTTATCTACTGCGGGTACGGGTGATGTATTAACCGGAATTATAACAGGACTTATTTCACAAGGTTATAATCCTTTGTCGGCCGCTGTATTTGGGGTTTATCTTCATGGTAAATCTGCAGATATTGCTGTTGAAGATTATGGATACCAAAGCTTAATTGCTAGCCATATTATTGAATATTTGGGAGCAGCCTACATGGACCTATTTAAACAACCAGAGCAAATTCAGGAAAAACCAAAAGAAGAGGCATAAAAAAAGCCGCAAATAGCAGCTTTTTTTTATACACAATTTAATAGTTATATTTCTAAACTATTGAAAAGTTTTATCAGTTTTGGACTAGAAGGTCTAGGAGCATCTGGATTAACAACAGTTCCATCAGGACCAATTAATATAAATCTTGGAATACTATTAACTTTATAACCTTTTGTGAAATCTGATTCCCAAGCTTTATCAGCAAATAACTGAGTTCCACCCATTTCTTTTTCAGCAATCATTGCCTTCCAACCTTCTTTGGAGGCTTCAAAACTTTTATCTTTATAACCTCTACCATTATCTACAGAAATACTTACAAATTCAATGTTTTTTCCGTGATAAGATTTTTCAATTTCCTTGAGTGACGGAATTTCTGCCTTACATGGTCCACACCAAGTTGCCCAAACATCAACGTAAACATATTTACCTTTAAAGTCAGATAATGAGGTGGTTCCTCCTTTGTAATTTTCATAATCTACAAAATCTGGTGAAGGTTTATCAGTTAAATCAGAAAATTGAGCCGCTCTTTTTTCAGCATATTCTTTTTGTTTGGCGTAGAAGCCTAACATTTCTTCCTTAAATCCGTCATTCGCCATTTTTTCAGCCGAATATAATGCAGTATCAATTGTTTTGTATGACTCTAAAAAAGCATTTAATTTAATATTAATATCAGAAATTGTGGTATTAAAATCTTCTTCTTCAAAATCGAATAAACTTGGGGGATAAAGGGTCTCTTGCATAAGAGACTTTTTTGCTAGATAATTGTTTGTTTCTGATCCAATACCAGAATATGTAATAGTTTCATCAAACATTTTAGTATCTAAATCCATTATTAATTCGTACCCATTTTTTAAAAATAAGGTCGTACTTTCTCCTCCATCGTAAAAATTATATTTCCCTTCAGCCACATTTAAAGTATCACTAAAAGTTCCATCCTCATTAACTTTAATAGTTTTAGAGTAGGAATCATTACTAATAACGATTTCGTCACTGTTTTTGTCGATTATTTTACCTGAAAATGTTACAAAGTTATTAGGTTCATTTTTACAAGCTAAAATTCCTAAAGCAGCTAATAATAAGATAGTTTTTTTCATATTAATATAATTATGGTACAAATTTAAATATTTAATATTTTTTAAGGTATAAATTTATTAATTATTAACATTTGTTGTATAATTTATGCGGAATGCAGACTTTTGACATAAATTATTTC
The DNA here is from genome assembly GCA_024641135.1 of Flavobacteriales bacterium. Lineage (GTDB taxonomy): Bacteria > Bacteroidota > Bacteroidia > Flavobacteriales > Flavobacteriaceae > Yeosuana. The sequence goes on along the minus strand of JAHEDS010000018.1, from coordinate 29,871 downwards.
AAACATGAATTCTCATCATATTATATCTTCAAAAGTTTTAGATTTAAAAACTATTAAAAGCATTATTTCTGAACAAAAAAAACTAGAGCTATCTGAAGATTCTATTATAAAAATTAATAATTGTAGGGCGTATTTAGATAATAAACTTAAAGAAGAAGGAAAACCTATTTATGGTATTAATACCGGATTTGGTGCTTTATATAATGTAAAAATATCCAACGAAAATTTAACAATACTTCAAGAAAATCTTGTTATGTCGCATGCTTGCGGTACGGGTGATCGCGTACCGAATGAGATTGTTAAACTAATGCTGCTTTTTAAAATACAGTCTTTAAGTTATGGGCACAGTGGTATTCAATTAGCCACTATTCAAAGACTTATTGATTTTTACAATAATGATATATTGCCAATTGTTTATGTGCAGGGGTCATTAGGGGCTTCTGGTGATTTGGCGCCATTAGCACATTTGTCTTTACCTTTAATTGGAAAAGGGAATGTGGTTTTTAAAGGAAAGGAATTACCTATTTCGGAGGTTCAAACCAAGTTTAATTGGGAACCCATTTCCTTGCATTCAAAAGAAGGTTTAGCTCTATTAAATGGCACACAGTTTATGAGTGCTTATGGGATATTTTTAATTTTAAAATCACATAAACTCGCTTATTTAGCAGATTTAATTGGAAGTATGTCATTAGATGCTTTTGACGGTAGAATTGAGCCTTTTAATGAACTTGTTCATTTAGTAAGACCACACAATGGTCAATTAAATACAGCTAAACGGATTAGAGAATTTTTAGATGGAAGTGAATTAATAAGTCAGCAAAAAAAACACGTTCAGGACCCGTATTCTTTCAGATGTATTCCTCAAGTTCATGGAGCCACAAAAGATACTTTAGGTTTTGTTACTAAGACATTTATGACTGAAATAAATTCGGTTACTGATAATCCGAATATTTTTATTGAGGAAGATGAAATTATTTCGGGAGGAAATTTTCATGGTCAGCCTTTAGCCTTAGCTTTTGATTATTTAAAAATAGCTATGGCAGAATTAGGAAACATATCGGAACGACGAACCTTTCAATTAGTCTCTGGTTTACGTGGTTTACCTGTGTTTTTGGTGAATAATCCTGGGTTAAACTCTGGGTTTATGATTCCTCAATATACGGCTGCCAGTATAGTAAGTGCAAACAAACAAATGGCAACTCCTGCAAGTGTTGATTCTATTGTGTCCTCAAACGGGCAAGAAGATCATGTTAGTATGGGTGCTAATGCTGCGACTCAGGCGTTTATGTTGATAAATAATGTGGAACGCATTTTGGCTATTGAATTATTTAATGCATCACAAGCTTTATTTTTTAGAGCACCATTAAAATCTTCAGAATTTATTGAATCATTATTAGAAATGTATAGAGAGGACATTTCATTTGTAACAGATGATAGAGTTTTACATGATGATATTGTTAAATCAATAAATTTTATTGAATCTTTAGATATCGATAGTGAAGAGCTTTTTTGATTGAATTATATTTTTTGAATTAAATCGTAATAAGGCACGATTTTCGGAATAATTTTTAATTCTAAAAGCTGTTTTTGGACATTTAATATAGTTTGTTCATCAATAATATTTTGAGACCATTCTGTAAGTGATAACCATTCTTGAACATCCTCAATTTTCTGCCCGTAACGATTTGAAATGGTTTTATCAATATCAGTAATTTCTTTAAATTTTGAAGTGGTAAGATTAATGATTTTTAAGATAGTTTGTAGTTCTTTCTTATGCGATTTTATGAAATCCTCTCTAGCTGCAATTACAAAACATGGCCATGGAGTTGGGCAATGACCAATACACCTAAAAATACCTTCATCTACAATGGGTTTGGTTGTAAATTTTTCCCATAAAAAGTAATCTGCTGTTTCCTTAGTTAATCCATCAATAGCGCCCTCTAAGTTTTTTATTACTTCAAAATTAAGATCCTTCTTTAAATCCCAATTATTATTTTGTGCATTTATATAAGCCATTAAATGCGAACCCGAACCATACCTGCTTATAGCTGCTTTCGTACCTTTTAAATCATTGATGGATTGATACTTTGAATTTTGAGAGACATGAACTCCCCAAATTAATGGCGATTGAACAAATGTTTGAACTATTTTATTTTTACTTCCTTCAATAATATCTTTGACAATACCTTCAGTTAATACAACAGCAATATCTATTTCTTTGTTTTTAAGAGCCTTACACATTTCTCCTGTTCCACCAGGATAATCTTTCCAACGTAAATTGATGCCTTGTTTTTTGTACTCCCCATTTTTCAGGGTTAAATACCAGGCAAGATTAAAATGTTCAGGTACACCACCAATAGTAATTTCAGTCATTTTTTTTATATCCTTTCCAACGTATATTTTATAAGATTTTCAACTACAAGTCCTGGATTATTACTAAAGGTTCCATTTGCTCTATTGGCTACAATAGCATTAATTGACAAAGCATTATGACCTAATAATTTTGAAAGCCCATATATTACCGATGTTTCCATCTCAAGATTAGTAATTCGCAGGTCTTTGTGGTTAAAAGAATCTATTTTATCATTTAATATAGGGTCTTCTAAGGGTAATCTTAAAACCCTTCCTTGAGGTCCATAAAAACCACCTGCAGTTGCAGTTATCCCTTTGAAAGTTTGGTCACTTTCAAATTTTTCTTCCAATCCAGCATGATTTTCTAAAATTAATGGCCTTCCTTTATTAGAATTCCAATTGGTATGTGCAATAAACGCATCTTCAATTTCTGGGTTTGTTACTTGATTTATTTGATAAGAATGTAACATGGCATTTAAGTCTAAACCATGAGTACTAATAACAAAAGAATCTACAGGAATATCGTTTTGAAGTGAACCAGAAGTTCCTACTCTAATAATATTTAATTTTTTTAATTTCTTTTTTGGTCGTCTTGTTTTTAAATCAATATTTACTAAAGCATCAAGCTCATTTAGTACAATATCAATGTTATCTGGCCCAATTCCAGTAGAAATGACAGAAATTCGTTTTCCTTTAAAAGTGCCTGTATGCGTTTTAAACTCTCTTTTTTGGGTTTGGAAATCAATAGTATCAAAATACTTTGAAATTTTTGCTACTCTATCTTGATCTCCAACAAAAATAATGGTGTTGGCAATATTTTCTGGTTTTAAATTTAAATGATAAACACTGCCGTCTTCATTTAATATTAATTCAGATTCTTTAATTGGCATCAGGTATTGTTTTAATAAGTTTGTTTTGTTGTTTGTTAAATTGAAAATCAAGTTTATTTATACCACCAAATGCTATATTTTCATTTATTTCAATAGCAAAATTCTTTTGACCTAATAAGGCTTCATGGCCCTTACGGTTTAATGTAAGACATTTATCGGTATAAGTGATAAAGGGGTTTAGCATATGAATAATTCTATTAAATTGAATATCACCATAGCCGTAATATCCCTGATAATTTAAGGCATATCCTAAAAGCTGGTTTTGTGATTTAATGTCGTTATTCTTAATAATTTCCAGAATATTTTGTTCCAATACATTTAGCCCTGTTTTAGAATCAGGAAAACGTTTTAAATGAGCTTTTAAGCAATTGCTCAAATATTTAAAATTTGAACTTTGAACAATATAGGGCTTTAATAAATTATGATCTTTGCCACAGTATATTTCCCAAATATTTATTGCTAATGCAATATCTTCAGTTGTTAATTCTATTTTTTCAGAATAATGCTTAGTAAGTTGCTCTGGGGATAATTCAGATAATCCTTTTAGGTTTTTTTCGCCTTCAATTCTCCCACTGCAAACTAAAAATAAGGGTAATTTTACATTTTTTTGATGTAATAAATTTATAACACCTAGCATATTAATATGGCAAAATAAATCAAATTCAAACCAAAGCACTATTTCAGAATATTTTTCTGGGTGATCTAAAATGCCCAGTTCTAAAATTATTTCTCTTGAATTTAAATCTATATCGTAATAAGTCCTAAAAAAAGAAGCCCGAACTTTTAAAAAATCAATGGAATTTATCTTTGAAATTGTTGGGCCTTCACATAACATTTCTTCCCATGTAAGTATGTCGCCTCCATAATCTAATTCCTTTAAAAAAGTAGTTAAATTACTTCCATTCGTTATATGAAGTGTTTGTTTTGACATTGATTATCCTCCAACACGTTTTACAGAAAATCCTTTATCTTTAAGTAATTGCATTATTTTATCGCGATAATCCCCTTGAATAATAATTTTATCATCTTTAAAACTACCACCGACACTTAGTTTTTGTTTAATTTCTTTAGCTAAAACTTTAAAATCTTCGTTCGCTCCTGTATAACCTTCTAAAATAGTTATGGGTTTCCCTTTACGCTTTTCGTATTTGCAGATTATAGGAGCCTCCTGCATCCAAATACTATTAGTTTCTTCTGGTTTTTCAGAAGACGCCTCCTTAATATGATCTGGAAATAAATTTTTTAATTGATCATGTAAATCCATGCCTCTTTTAGATTAAAATATATTATTTCTTAATAAGTCCTAATTCTATTAAACGTTCAGTTAAAAATTCTCCTGCGGTTATATCATCAAAAGCTTTTGGGTTATTTTCGTCAATACATCCTTCAATAACATTTAATTTCATGTCACTTATTGGATGCATAAAAAACGGAATAGAATATCTCGACGTACCCCAAAGTTCTTTTGGAGGATTAATTACCTGATGCATCGTCGACTTTAGTTTATTATTTGTGTGTCTTGAAAGCATATCCCCAACATTAATCATCAATTCATCAGGTTCAGCAATAGCATCAATCCATTCACCTTTATGATTTTGAACTTGCAAACCCCTTCCTTGAGCACCCATAAGTAAAGTAATTAAATTAATATCGCCGTGAGCTGCCGCTCTTACAGCTTCTTTAGGTTCTTCAGAAATTGGTGGATAATGAATAGGCCTCAATATAGAATTGCCATTTAAAATATAATTGTCAAAATAAGTTTCTTCTAAACCTAAATGTAAAGACAAAGCCCGTAAAACATATTTAGCAGTTTTCTCAAGCATTTTATAGGCATTTTTTCCAACTTCATTAAATTCTGGAAGTTCTTCCACGATAACATTGGCTGGATATTCTCCTTCTAATTTAGGATTGTTTTCTACATATTGACCAAAATGCCAAAATTCTTTTAAATCTCCTTCTTTTTTTCCCTTTGCACTTTCTTTACCAAAAGACACATAGCCTCTTTGTCCACCAATTCCAGGGATTTCATATTTTTTTTTAATATCGAGAGGTAAATTAAAAAAGTTTTTTACTTCAGAATATAGACCTTCAACTAATGCATCGTCTAAAAAGTGCCCCTTTAAAGCCACAAAACCTATTTCTTCATATGCTTTACCAATTTCTTTAACAAACTGTTGCTTTCTTTCATTATCTCCTGAAATAAAATCATTTAAATTAACACTAGGAATACTATTCATTTTTATTATTTATTGATAACTGCAAATGTACAAAAACATTATATTGAGCGGATGCCATAATTTATTAAACTTGATGGATACAAATTATCATTTTATAGTATATTTGAATCGTAAAAAAATACCCTTTTCATGAGTTTATCTGCCTCGTTAAACAACATTCATTATAATAGACAAGATATTGATAATGAGTCGCTAATACGAATTTACAAGAATTTGTTAAAACCCAGAATGATTGAGGAAAAAATGCTTATTTTATTACGTCAAGGTAAAATAAGTAAATGGTTTTCTGGAATTGGACAAGAAGCTATTGCAGTTGGAGTAACGATGTCTTTAACAAAAGATGAGTATATTTTACCAATGCATAGAAATTTAGGAGTTTTTACAACAAGAGAAATTCCTTTAAGCAGATTGTTTTCTCAATGGCAGGGAAAAGCTTCAGGTTTTACAAAAGGAAGAGACCGGTCTTTTCATTTTGGAACTCAGGAATTTAAAATAATTGGAATGATTTCTCACTTGGGACCACAATTAGGAGTTGCCGATGGGATTGCTTTAGCGAGTCTTATAAAAACGAAGAAGGAAGTTACAGCGGTTTTTACAGGAGAAGGAGGAACGAGTGAAGGGGATTTTCATGAAGCCTTAAATGTAGCGGCCGTTTGGCAATTACCTGTTATATTTTGTGTGGAAAATAATGGTTATGGATTATCTACACCTACAAATGAACAATACAGATGTGAACATATTGCGGATAAAGGAATTGGCTATGGTATAGAAAGTCATATTATTGATGGCAATAATATTCTTGAGGTTTATTCAAAAGTTAGTGAATTAGCCCAAAGTATGCGTGAAAATCAAAGACCCATACTTTTGGAATTCAAAACGTTTAGAATGAGAGGTCATGAAGAGGCTAGTGGTACTAAATATGTTCCACAAGAACTGATGGAAACATGGGCCTTAAAAGACCCTGTTGTTAATTATGAAACTTTTTTAAAGGACCAAGGAGTTCTTACTTTAGAATTGGAAGCCTCCATTAAAAATGATATCACAAATGAAATTAATTCTCATTTAAAAATGGCTTTTGAAGAGGAAGCTATTGTTCCAAACAAATTAAATGAGTTAAATGATGTTTATAAACCTTTTATAGATTCAGAAGTTAATGCAAATAGTGAATTAAAAGAAATACGATTTATTGATGCTATTTCCCAAGGATTAGACCAAAGTATGGAAGTGCATAAGGATTTAGTTATTATGGGGCAAGACATAGCTGAATATGGAGGTGCCTTTAAGATAACAGAAGGATTTTTAGAAAAATTTGGAAAAAAACGAGTTAGAAACACTCCAATTTGCGAATCTTCAATAATTGAAGTAGCTATGGGGCTTTCTATATCGGGAATAAAAAGCGTTGTAGAAATGCAGTTTGCCGATTTTGTGTCTTCCGGGTTTAATCCAATTGTGAATTATTTAGCAAAATCCTATTATAGATGGAATCAAGAAGCAGACGTTGTCGTTAGAATGCCTTGCGGCGCAGGCATGAGTGCAGGTCCATTTCATTCTCAAACAAACGAGGCATGGTTTACTAAAACCCCTGGTTTAAAAGTAGTATACCCAGCTTTCCCTTATGATGCTAAAGGACTTTTAGCAACTTCAATTAATGATCCTAATCCCGTTTTATTCTTCGAACATAAAGGCTTGTATAGAAGTATACGTCAGGAAGTACCAACAGAGTATTATACGATTCCATTTGGTAAAGCATCACTTATAAGAACAGGTAATACAGTAACGGTCATTGCCTATGGGGCTGCTGTTCATTGGGCCTTAGAAACACTGGATGCACATAAGGATATACAAGCAGATGTTATTGATTTGCGAACCCTTCAGCCTTTGGATACTGACACTATTTTTGAATCTGTAAATAAGACAGGTCGAGTTATTATTCTCCATGAAGACACCTTGTTTGGTGGTATTGCAAGTGATATTTCTGCTATGATAATGGAAAACTGTTTTGAAAATCTTGATGCTCCTGTAAAACGTGTAGCGAGTATGGAAACACCTATCCCATTTATTAAACAGTTAGAAGATCAATATTTATCCAAAAACAATTTTGAAAGCGCTTTATTAGATTTAATTATTTATTAGTTAAACTTCTATTAGCTAGGTGCTTAAACTGAAAAAATGTCATGTAAATCTGCAATATTTTCAGTTTTTATGCATTGGTATTTATTTTGTTGTAAATGTTTCAATAAACATTGTTAAACCTAAAAATTTTAATTATGAGTATTTTAATTCCAACAAGTAAAAACGAGAGTGATAGAACTATTGATTCTAATTTTAACCGATTACCTTCTTTACCATCTTGGTTTGATGATATTTTAGGGAAAGGTTTTACTAATGAGTATTTATCAAATTTTAATACTGGATTAACGTTGCCAGCAGTGAATGTTATTGAAACGAATAATGAATTCATTCTAGAAATGGCAGTTCCTGGATTAAAAAAGTCTGATTTTGAAATTAATGTTGATAATAATATTTTATCAATTAGTTCTGAAATTAAGTCTGAAAACAATGAAACAAGAGAAAATTACACGAGAAGAGAATTTGGGTATTCTTCATTCAAAAGGACATTTGACATTCCAGAAACGGTTGAAACTGAAAACGTTTCGGCTAAATATGATGATGGAATTTTGAAAATCACGCTTCCTAAAAGAGATGAAGCGAAGAAAAAACCCATTAAAACAATCCAAATTGGATAATAAAAAAGAGAGCTTTAAGCTCTCTTTTTTATTTTAATAATATTAACTCTATATTTATAAATAATAATAAAGTCATTTCATGTCATTTAAAAGTTTGTACTTTTTTTTATTACTGCTCTTTTTTAGTTGCAAAGATGATTTTGAAGAAAATTACACTTGGCATTCTTTAAAAGTTACTGCCACCGCCTATAACTCACTAAAAAACCAAACAGATTCAGATCCTCATATCACGGCTTATGGTGATAGTTTAAAGCCTGGTATGAAATATATTGCTGTCTCCAATGATTTAATTAAAAAGGGATTAAGGCATGATACACCCATTAAGATAAAAGGCTTAGAAGGAATATATTTTGTAAAGGACAGAATGCATCCTAGATGGAAAAACCATATCGATATTTACATGGGGATTGATGTTAAGGCTGCAAAAAATTGGGGTAGAAAAAGAATTTTAATTGAATATGGAATTCCAAAGGTGACGGAAACCACTAAAAATTAATTCGTTTCCATTTTTTTTGTTTTATCTTCATAGCAAATAAGTTAATTACATAGAATATGAAAACATATTATTACGCATTTTTAATTTTCTTTTTACTTTTTAATAGTTGCAAAACAAAAGAAGATCAGTCCCTAAATCTTAATTCAGAGGCCCCGGTTGCAAAAAAAATATCAAAGGAATTATCAATTCATGGAGACACTCGAATTGATGATTATTACTGGATGCGATTAAGCGATGCTCAAAAAAATGCTAAAACTCCAGATGCTCAAACACAAGATGTATTAAATTATCTTAATGCAGAAAATGATTATTTAGCCAAAGTAATGGAGCCTACCAAGTCGCTTCAGGATACTTTATATAATGAAATTGTAGGCCGCATTAAAAAAGATGAACAATCCGTTCCAGTTAAGGATAATGGGTATGTATATTATTCAAAATATGAAGAAGGAAACGATTACCCTTTGTATTGCAGAAAAAAAGCGGACACTTCTGCAGAAGAAATTATACTGAATGTGCCGCAAATGGCGAAGGGATATGCATATTTTGGTGTAGGGGGACAATCTGTAAGTCAAGATAATAAAATGCTAGTTTATGGAATTGATACTGTTTCTAGACGAAATTATACGCTTTACTTTAAATCCCTTGATAGTGGCAATGTTTTGACGGATAAGTTAAGTAATACCGGAGGAGGAGCTGTTTGGGCAAATGATAATAAAACAGTTTTTTATGCTACCAAAGACCCACAAACATTAAGGCAGAACAAAATTTTTAAACATACACTAGGCACTGAACAATCTCAAGATGTTTTAGTATTTGAAGAAACAGATGAAACCTTTAATTCCTTTGTTTATAAAACAAAATCGAATAAATATATAATTATAGGTAGTAGTCAAACTTTGTCAACCGAATTCCGTTTTTTAGAAGCAGATAATCCAAAGGGTGAATTTAAAATAATTCAACCAAGAGAAGTTAATTTGGAATATAGTGTTGAACATTTTGGTAATGATTTTTACATTAGAACTAATTTAAATGCAAAAAACTTTAAACTTGTAAAAACACCTATTACTGCAACAACTAAAGATAACTGGACAGATGTTATTATGCATCGCGAGGATGTTTATTTCCAAAATTTCGATTTATTTAAAAATTATTTAGTTGTTTCGGAACGTATTAATGGTTTAATAGAAGTTCGAGTGATGACATGGGATAAATCTTTAGAGTATAATCTTAAATTTAATGACCCAAGTTATGTGGCTTATACTACATCAAACTTAGATTTTGACACAAATATTCTTCGGTATGTATATACTTCTTTAACAACACCCTGGAGTACATATGATTTTAATATGGAAACAAAAGAACAAGTGTTATTGAAACAAGAAGAAGTTGTTGGAGGATATAGTTCTGATGATTACACATCAGAAAGATTATATGCTACAGCAACAGATGGGACTAAAGTACCAGTATCTCTAATATTTAAAAAAGGAACAGAAAAAGGAGTAAATACACCACTATTATTATATTCTTATGGGTCATATGGTAGTAGTTCTGAAGCTACTTTTGATTCTGCAAGACTAAGTCTTTTAAACAGAGGATTTATATATGCGATTGCACATATTAGGGGAGGACAGGAAATGGGACGAGACTGGTATGAAAACGGAAAACTTTTAAAGAAGAAAAATACATTTACAGATTTTATTGATACAGGAGAATTTTTGGTTAAAGAAGGCTATACAAGCAGGGAACATATGTATGCATATGGTGGATCGGCAGGTGGCCTTTTAATGGGAGCGATAGTAAATATGAAACCTGATTTGTGGAATGGAGTAATTGCAGCTGTTCCGTTTGTAGATGTAATTTCAACGATGTTAGACGAAACGATTCCTTTAACAACTTTCGAATTTGATGAATGGGGTAACCCGAAAAATAAGGAATACTACGACTATATGAAATCGTATTCTCCATATGATAATGTAACTGCTCAAAATTATCCAAATATTTTAGTAACAACAGGTTATTGGGATAGTCAAGTACAGTATTGGGAACCGGCAAAATGGGTTGCTAAATTACGCGAATTAAAAACTGATGATAATTTAATTTTAATGGATTGTAACATGTCTACTGGCCATGGAGGTGCTTCAGGAAGATTCGAAAGATATAAAAGAACGGCATTAATGTATTCGTTTTTAATAGATTTAGATAATAATGAAATTTAAATAAGAAAACACAATTTAAAAAGCCCTGAAATATTTTTCAGGGCTTTTTAAATTTTTACTTTATCAATAGATTTTTTACAGAGTATATCTTTTTGCTCCAGTCCACATTTCTAAATTCGAATTATTCAATTCAAATAATCTTCTGTGAGTCATATTTTTTAAGTGTTTGGATATTTTAATCTCTGATTTCATTTTAGTTGTGTTTTATTGATAATTTTAATGAATAATAATAGTTTATCTGTAACGTCTTTTACTATTCCAGTTTTGAGTTTTTGAATTTTTAAATGCTTCTGTTAAATTATTACTGTCTAAAGTTCTCATGATTGTTATTTTTTAATTGATTTATACTTAATAGACGACATGTATATTAAAATGTTACAGTACTATGTATAACATAATAATAAATTAACAAATTTTAACATTTATTCAATAAAATAGGGGAGTGTTTATTGTTTAAATGAATGGATTTACAATATTTGGGAATGATTTTTGTTAAATGATTGTAAAATATATGAAGAAGTATTTATTCTGTTTAGATAAAGAAATATCTTTGGCTTTTAAATAGGTTAATATAAATACTATTCTTTTGCAATGCTCGATAATAGTTTATGAAAATTAAAAATTTATATATCATAATATTTTGTGTTTCCTGGTCTGTCAATTCACAAATTGAAAATCAGAAAAAAACAACGCCTATTCCCGTTATAGAAAGTAAAAAAGACACTTCTTCTTCAACTATTATGTTCCCTTTTAATCCAAATGAAGATAAATCTACAGGTGGTTTTAATGCAACATCAAGAAATACAGATTTAATTGTTCCTAAAAAGGAATTTTCAATGTTTGGTGAATCTTTTGGGAATCCTGGTGAATTGTATGAAAAAAAATTAAGCAAAAATATTGAGTCTATTAAAGAAGAAATGTATTTAGGTTCAAAAGGAAGCACTACCGATCAATATTTTGGAGACTTTACAACCAAATCCAAATATGTTTATGTTATGTATAGTGATTATGGTGAACAGGACGGTGATTACATAAATGTTTCTGTAAATGATGAAATTATTAATCCTCGAGTGATGTTAACAAATGCATCACAAGGTTGTAAAATTGAACTACAAGAAGGCTTTAATAAGATAGATTTTAAAGCATTAACAGAAGGGTATCTTATGCCAAATACAGCATTTTTTAAAGTAGTTGATGATCAGCAAAACACAATAACCTCTAATTATTGGGCACTTGCAGTAAATGTAAAAGCAAGTATTATTGTGGTTAAAGAATAATAAATTATAAAATACTAAAAAGCCTCTTAAATTTTTAAGAGGCTTTTTAATAACTTCAAATTTTAAATTAATCTTTTAAAGGTTGTTTTATTTCTTTGTTTAAATGTTTTGCATAAAACCCCATCATTGCTTTATATAGGTCAATTCTATTTTCTTCTTTACCGTAACCATGACCTTCATCATATTTAACCATATAAGGCACATCATATCCCTTATCTCTTAACGCACTAACTATTTGATCGGACTCATCAATATTAACTCTCGGATCGTTGGCACCTTGTACTACAAATAGAGGTTTTTTAATTTTATCAATTTGATAAACAGGCGAAACTTCTTCCATGATAACTTTCTCTTCTGGAACAGACTCATCATACCAAATTTCTTTGATGATTTTCAGATATGGTTTCCAATAAGGTGGGATTGTATTCATAAAAGTAAACAAATTTGAAACGCCCACATAGTCAACACCACAGGCATATAAATCGGGTGTTTTTGTAAGACCTCTTAAAACGGCATAACCACCATGGCTACCACCATAAATAGCGGCGTTATCCTTATCAACCCAACCTTGATTAATAACATATTGTAAACCATCTTCTACATCATCCATAGCTTTTCTACCAATTTCTTTAAATCCAGATTCCAAAAATTCTCGACCATATCCACCAGATATTCTAAAATTAACTTGCAAAGTTGCATAGCCACGACTGGCAAATAATTGTGCCTCTGGATTAAAACCCCAAGAATCTCTTATACCCTGCGGCCCACCATGAGGATTTACAATAACTGGGACTTTTTCTCCATTTAAAGCTGCTTTTGGGAGTGTTATATATCCATGAATTGTTTTTCCATCTCTACTAATAAATGTTATTGGGCGCATTTCGGCCATATCTTGTTCCGCTAATTGAGGCATTAAATTATAAAGTAATTTAAATTCATCTTTTATGGCATCATATGAATAATAAACTCCATATAATTTATCGCTTTGAAGAAATATTAAGTATTTACTTTCATCATCAGTTACATCGGCAATGGAATAGTTGTAATTAGGAAATTCATTGATAATTCTTTTATGAAGTTTTTTATAATAACTGCTTACTGGCACGATTACATTTTTATCACCTTCATAACTAAAATAATCTAATTCATACCCGCGATTTCTTGATAATCTTAATCCAGAAACATCATAATTTTCATTTGAAAATAATTCTTTTATAATTTTATCTTCTTTTAAGTCGTATAAATAAATTTTTGATTTATCACTAAATAAATTTGATGAAACATAAGCTTCATTTGGATTATTAGAAGCGTAATTAAAACTTAATATAGAAAAAGCATCTTTCCAACTTAGTTCTTTTTTTAAATTATAGGTTAATCCGTCCATTGAATAATATAATTCAATGTTAACACCTTCTTTTAATTTGGTAAATCCTCTAAGATTACCATCTTTATCAAATTCATAACCCATAATTGGGTTTGCCGCATCTTCATTGGTATATAATTGCTTTAGTTCACCAGTGACAATATTAATTTTATATGGTTCAAATATTTGAGGATTATTTTGATTCATAGAAATTATCATATGATCTTTATCTTCTTTTAAAGCTTCTAAAATATTTACTTTCACGCCATCAAAAGGAGTTAATTCAATTTGGTTTTTGCCATCCATATCGACGGCAAATAAATGATAGTCTTCATTACCACCTTTATCCATGATATAAACCAATCTATTATTATTAGCCCATCCAAACCCTCTAATAAGTTCCTCTTTTTCTTCAATAACGCGCTTAACTTCTCCTGTTTCTAAATTTTTTACATACACGTGATTTTTTAAATTCTCATCTTTTTCACTGTAAGACATAAAGGACCCATTTGGAGAAAAACTAAAGGATCTTGCTTTAGGTTTTGCAAAATAATCTTCAACCGAATATTTGAAATTTTCAGGATTCCAATTTGCAAGATTGTCTAAATCTTCTTTCGAGGTAGGTAATGTTATATTTCCAGGTAAAACCTTTTCATTTCTTTCAAAGTTTAAAGGAAATTCCATTCCGGCTTGATAAAACTTTCCAGTTAAAGTATTATTCGCTAATGTTCCTACATATTTTATTCCAATTTTACTAGAAATAATAGACAAGGTGTTTTCAGAAAATTTTGTTTCATCCATAGATATTCCAAAAGCTCCTTGAGAAGGGCTATCCATAGTTGAAGTATACACTCCAGATTCTTCGCTTACATCGAAAATAAGTGGAATTTGTGTTCCTTGAACCTCTAATGTGCCTTTCCAAGAACCAGTGATAGACTGAGCGTTTAAATGAAATATTAATCCAATAGTAAAAATTACCGTTGCACTAAATTTTAAAATATAATTTTTCATATAACAGTTTGGTTTTAATTAATATTATTCTACTTAGTTATTTGATTAGAAGTAACTTTCATTATTTTGTTACATAAAATTAAAAAAACGTTTAAACTTTCGTCATAAACCTTTTAAAGATGTTATTTTTGCACGCAATCAATATACAGCATGTCAAAAAAGACAGATTTAGAAGAAAGAAAAGAAGGTAAAGAACTTTATGCCTATCAAAAAGGTGCAATTAATCAAATATTTAAGTTATTTGAAGAAGCCCCCGATGATTATCATTTACTGTATCAATTACCCACAGGAGGTGGAAAAACTGTAATATTTTCTGAAATTGTTAGACAATATTTAAAGCATCACAATAAAAAAGTATTGGTGATGACTCATAGAATTGAACTTTGTAAACAAACGTCTTCAGTCTTAACTGAATTTGGAGTATTAAACAAAGTTGTTGATAGTAAGGCTAAATTAGATGATCAAGACCAGTTTAGTTGTTTTGTCGCCATGGTTGAAACTCTAAACAACAGACTTCATGACAACAAATTAGACATTTCAGATATTGGTTTGGTAATTATTGATGAAGCGCATTATAATTCCTTTACGAAGCTTTTTAAATTTTTTAGTAAGTCATTTGTTTTAGGGGTGACAGCAACACCATTAAGTTCAAGTATAGAACTACCAATGACTGATAATTATGATGAATTAATTGTTGGAGAATCGATTGGGTCATTAATAGAAAATGGCTTTTTAGCAAGCGCTAACATGTTTACTTATAATGTTGGATTAACATCATTAGTTGTAGGGGCAAATGGGGACTATACAGTCAAATCATCTGAAGATTTGTATACTGATAATGATATGCTTACCAAATTAATCAATGCTTACGAAGAGCGTTCGAAAGGCAAAAAAACGCTTATTTTTAACAACGGAATTAATACCTCTTTACACGTTTATGATACGTTTAGAGCAGCAGGCTATCCAATTGCTCATCTTGATAATACCAATACTAAAAAAGAACGAGCCTTAATTTTAAAGTGGTTTAAAAAAACACCAGATGCTATTTTAACATCGGTTAGTATTTTAACAACTGGTTTTGATGAACCCACTGTTGAAAGTATAATTTTAAATAGAGCCACAAAGTCTCTAACATTGTATTATCAAATGATAGGTCGTGGATCACGTATATTAAAAAACAAAAAGGAGTTCGACGTTATTGATTTAGGTAACAATTTTCACAGGTTCGGTCCCTGGGGTGATTCTTTAGACTGGCAGCGTATTTTTAGATCACCAAATTACTATTTAGATTCATTACTTAATGATGAAGAACTTGAAAGTAATTTTAGATATGAAATGCCTGATGAATTAAGAGCAGAGTTTTCGAAATCTGAAGAGGTGTCTTTTAATATTCATGAAACGTATATAGATTCTATTAGAAATGGAGAATCTTCTAAGGTAGTATTAGAACGTTCTATTGCACAACATGCTAAAATATGTGTTGAAAACAGTGAAGATGTTTATGACGCACTAGCTTTAGCTAAATTACTTGGAGAAGATATTGATTTTAGAATAAATAGGTACACAAAATGTATAAGTAAAAGTACCTTTAATTTTGTGGAATGGTTGAAGGGGGAGTATCGGAAAAAATTAAACGCCTATTTACGTGCAAATTTTGATGAAATTTTTGAATCTATACATGGTTACGTGCCAAAAGATTAACAAAAGTTCTTATTCAAATTTATTGCACTAATTTTTAGATACTTAAAAATTCTATTACCTTTACAAACAATAAGCATGTTAAGGCAATTTTGTATAAATTTTCAATACGTAAAATATTCTCGTTTTAGATTTTATAAAAAATTAAATTCACATAAATAATCAGTAATAACTTAAAAGCAAGAAATAATAAAAAATGGCAAAATCGCAAGTGACCTTTAACAAAATTGAAAAAGAAAAAAAACGCGCAAAAAAACGAGAAGAAAAGCAAAAGAAAAAAGAAGCGAGAAAAGCAGAATCTAGAGAAAATCCGCAAGGAATCCAGTTTGCTTATGTAGATTATAATGGCAACTTGACCGATACGCCACCAGACCCTTCTATGAAAGTAAAAATAGAAGCAGAAAGTATTGAAATAGGGATACCTAAAAAAGAACATAGAGAAGAAGAAATTGATCCGGTAAAACAAGGAAAAGTGTCATTCTTCGATAATTCTAAAGGTTTTGGTTTTATTATAGATAGCGATTCACAGGAAAAATATTTTGTTCATGTAAGCGGTTTAATTGATGCTATTCAGGAAGCCGATAAAGTTTCTTTTGAGCTTGAAAAAGGACTTAAAGGAATGAATGCAGTACGAGTAAAAAAGATTTAGTTACTTCGAAAATTTAAATCAGTGGCATTACATCTTTTAGAACAAGATCAAGAATATATAAACTTACAAACCGAGCTTGTTTGGTTACAGCAGCATATTAAAGAAACTAATCAAAGAATCTTAATTTTATTCGAAGGTCGGGATACGGCGGGAAAAGGGGGTGCCATAATGCGGTTTATTCGTTTTTTAAATCCACGTCTTTTTAAGGTAGTAGCTCTTTCAAAACCAACTGAAAAAGAAGCGGGGCAATGGTATTTTCAACGATATATTGAACATTTGCCTGGCCCAGGGGAAATAGTATTATTTGATAGAAGTTGGTATAATAGAGCAGTTGTAGAACCTGTAATGGGTTTTTGCTCAAAAAAACAATATAACCTGTTTAATAGACAGGTAGTTTCATTGGAAAAAATGCTCATTCAAGACGGTATTCATGTTTTTAAATTTTGGTTTTCTATTGATGCTGAAGAGCAAAAGAGGAGACTTGAAGAGCGCGTTCATAATCCATTAAAACAATGGAAGTTAAGTAGTGTGGATGTGCAAGCTCAATCAAAATGGGAAGAATTTACTTTTTACAAAGAGGCGATGTTTAAAAAAACAGCAAAACCAAATTCTCCTTGGGTTGTTGTAAAAGGAAATGATCGTGATGTGGCCAGAAAAGAAGTAATGCGTTATGTTGTTAACAAACTCGATTATAATAAAAAAGGTCAAACAGGTGAGCGTCTTTTTTTAGACAAAAACATAGTGACTGAAATATTTAACGAAGTTTAAATATTTAAATAAATTATATTAATTCTTTGACATGTAAACTATGGGCTTACCTCGTAAAACGGTATTAATTGTACTGGCCTTTTTCGCTATTTATGTTATTTGGGGATCTACATATTTATTAAACAAAATAGCAGTAACACAAATTTCTCCATTATTTTTAGCTTCCATACGTTTTATTACAGCTGGTATATTAATATTCACGATAGCTAAGTTTATGAAACTTAGTCTGGCCATTACTAAAAAACAAATCATTAATAGTATTATTGCTGGATTTTTGTTTTTAACTTATGGTAACGGTGTATTTGTTTGGGCTTTAAAATATGTTGACAGTGGTTTTGGGGCGCTTGAAGCTTCGACACAACCTTTAATTGTACTTATTCTTATGAGAATGATTGATGGAAAGCGAATTAAAAGCATGTCGGTTATTGGGATTATTTTAGGAATAATTGGAATGTACCTGTTGGTTAGTCAAAAAGAGCTGGTATATGAAGAAAACACTTTTATTGGAATAATAATGATCTTTACTTGTGTTATTAGCTGGAGTTTTGGAAGTTTGTTTGTTGCTAAGGCTGAGTTACCTTCTAATTTCTTTATCAATACAGGTTATCAAATGTTAACTGGAGGTATTTTACTATTAATTACAAGTTTAATTATTGGTGAAGAATGGATTTCACCAGTATTGTGGACTACACCGGTCAAAATTTCAATGGTTCTTCTGGTTTTATTTGGAAGTATTGTTGCCTTCACTGCTTTTAATTATTTATTGAAAGCTGTTTCTACAGAAAAAGTATCAACTTCGGCTTATGTTAATCCTGTAATAGCCTTAATATTAGGGTGGTATGTTCTAGACGAAACCATTACAGGTCAATCTATTTTGGCCGCTGCTATATTGTTGACAGGCGTATATTTTATAAATTCAAAAAAAAACATAAGAACTTTAAGGTAGTCTGTTTTTTGAGAGTGAAATTAAGTTAATTTTGCACATTTTTAATAAATAACGTTTTGCCATGAATAATGACAATATGATGCAGGTAACTGATATTTCTTCTGAAGAAATAAATAAATGCATTGATATTTTAGAACGCCTTGTTTCTAACACTAATCAAATTTTTGATATACCTGAATCTCAGCGTATAGCCTTAATTAAGGCTTCTGGACAGTTATCACGTCCAAATAAGCAAGAATTTGTTAAATGGAAAAAAGATGCTAAGAAGGCTGAAAAACGAAGATTAGCAAACAAAGATAGGACAGCTAGAAAGGAAACGGGTATTAGAAGTGCCCGGGAATCAATAGTTTTTGTAGCTCCAAAATTGTTGTCTCCTGTTGATTTAGAGAATAAAAAGGAACTTGATCTTCAATCACCTAGAAATTGTTATGTATGTAAAACAGAATTTACGATCATGCATCATTTTTATGATACCATGTGTACTGAATGCGGTGATTTTAATTATGCAAAACGCTTTCAAACGGCTGATTTAAGAGGGCAAATAGCTGTAATAACAGGGTCTAGATTAAAAATAGGATATCATATTACACTAATGCTTTTAAGGGCAGGGGCAACCGTTGTTGCAACCACACGATTTCCAGTAGATAGTGCTTTGCGTTTTTCAAAAGAGTCTGATTTTACTGAATGGGGGCACCGACTAAAAATTCATGGATTAGATTTAAGACACATTCCTAGTGTAGAAATATTCTGTAATTTCATTGAGCAAAAATATGAGCGTCTTGATATTTTAATTAATAATGCGGCTCAAACAGTAAGAAGACCCGCTGGGTTTTATGCCCACTTAATGCAGAATGAAGAAAGACCATTAGAGTCTTTACCAAAATATGCAAAAGATTTATTGGCTGATCATGATAGTTGTTTACAAGAATTAAAGGTTTTGAGAGCAGGAGCTTCTTCTAACCAAAATATGCCGGTAACCTGGCATGGCCCAGAACCAGGAATTGGATTAAGAGCATCAGCTAAACTTTCGCAAATACCTTATAGTTTTGATAATTCATTAGTAGCTAAAGAAGTTTTTCCTGAAGGTAAATTAGATGCTGATTTACAGCAAGTAGATTTGCGTAAAACAAATAGCTGGCGGTTAAAACTTGGCGAAATTGAGACGACAGAAATGATTGAAGTACAATTGGTTAATTCTGTTGCGCCATTTGTATTATGTAATAGACTTTCTGAAATTATGAAATGTGATAATACTGGTAAAAAGCATATTATAAATGTTTCTGCAATGGAAGGTAAATTTCATCGTTTTTATAAAGAATCCCGTCATCCGCATACCAATATGGCAAAGGCTGCTTTAAATATGCTAACGCATACCGCTTCTGATGATTTGTCAAAATTTGGCATTTTTATCAATGCGGTAGATACAGGTTGGGTAACAGATGAAGACCCAGCCGATTTAGCTAAACACAAAGCAGAAGTTCATGATTTTCAACCCCCGTTGGATATTGTAGATGGGGCAGCACGCGTTATGGACCCACTATTTGATGGGATAAATACAGGAAAACATTGGTGTGGTAAATTTTTAAAAGACTACCGACCAATTGATTGGTAATGCAAGTGAATTTCATTTTCAATGTACTATTCTAATCTAAATAACTATTTTTGTATACTTAATTTTAGTCCATGGGAAATAGAACATATAAAATTGCTGTTATTCAGCTTAATTTAAATGACAAGCCAGAAAACAATTTAAAAAAATGTTTAAGTTGGGTTAAAGAAGCAGCTAAGAAAGGAGCCGAGGTGATATCTTTGCCAGAACTTTATAGTAGCCATTATTTTTGTCAGAGTGAAGACACAGACAATTTTGCTTTTGCTGAGCCTCTTTATAGTACTTCATTTAATGCCTTTAGTGCCTTAGCTAAGGAACTGGGAGTAGTTATTATTGTTCCTTTTTTCGAGAAGCGTATGTCTGGTATCTATCATAATAGTGCCTATATTTTAGACACCGACGGTACTGAAGCTGGATTATATCGAAAAATGCACATTCCAGATGATCCTCATTTTTACGAAAAGTTCTATTTTACACCTGGCGATTTAGGATTTAAATCCAATTCCACTAAAAAAGGAAATGTTGGAGTTCTTATCTGTTGGGATCAATGGTATCCAGAAGCCGCCAGATTAACAGCCTTAAAAGGTGCCGATGTTTTATTTTATCCAACCGCTATAGGTTGGCATCCAAAAGAGAAAAAGGAATATGGAGATAATCAGTATGGAGCGTGGATGAATGTTATGAAAGGTCATGCCGTTGCCAATGGAGTATATGTTGCTGCTGCCAATAGAATAGGCTTAGAAAAATATTTACCAAATACCGATGGATTGGAATTTTGGGGAGCTTCATTTATTGCAGGACCACAAGGTGAAATTTTAGCACAAGCTTCACATGATAAAGAAGAAATTCTAATTGCTGAAGTCAATTTAGATTTACAGGAAAATGTACGTCAAAACTGGCCATTTTTTAGAGATAGACGAGTGGATGCTTTTGGAGACATAACTAAACGAGCAATAGACTAATGAGAAGATTTCCAGCAGAATGGGAAAAACAGCAAGGTTTATTACTTTGTTTTCCTCATAATGGCAACGATTGGCCAGGAAAATATGGAGCTATTCAATGGGCTTTTGTAGAATTTATAAAAAAAGTAGCTTTAGTTGAAACTGTTTATTTAGTGGTTGCCGACGAGAAACTAAAGGCAAAGGTTTTGGAAATGCTTGAAATAGCACATGTCAATATTTCTAATATTTCATTTATAATTCATAAAACAAATAGGAGTTGGATGCGTGATTCGGGTCCAATTATAGTTAAAAACGGAAGTAATCGGGAGGCTTTAAATTTTAACTTTAATGGCTGGGCCAAGTATAAAAACTTTCAGCTAGATAAGCATGTGCCATCAAAAGTTTCAAATCATTTAAATATTCCGTTAACACAGGTAAAATATAAAGGAAAGTCTGTTGTTTTAGAAGGAGGTGCCATTGATGTAAATGGAAAAGGGACTTTGTTAACTTCTGAAGAATGCCTGCTACACCCTTCGATTCAAGTTCGTAATAAAAATTTTACGAAAACGGATTATGAAAATATTTTCAAAGAATATTTGGGTGTTACCAATGTTATTTGGTTAGGAGATGGTATAATAGGGGATGATACGCATGGTCATATTGATGATTTGGCTCGGTTTGTTAATGAAGATACTATTTTGACTGTTGTGGAATCTGATTCTAAAAATAAAAATTTCAAACCTCTTCAGGACAATTTAAATCGCCTTAAAAGAGCGGTTTTAGAAAATGGATCAAGTCCGAAAATTGTTGAACTACCAATGCCAACTACTTTGGAGTTTGATGGAATTAATATTCCAGCGAGTTATGCCAATTTTTTAATTTTGAACAAATGTGTTTTGGTGCCAACATTTAATGATTCTAAAGACCGAATCGCTTTAAATATTATTGCAGATTGTTTCCCAAATAGAGAAATTATTGGTATCAGTGCCATTGATTTAATATGGGGATTTGGTACGTTACATTGTTTAAGTCAGCAAATACCTTTATAGCCTTTTTATCAATGATTTTCAGCTAACATTTTGGATATTAAGAATGCCATAAAATTTATGATAATTAGCACAATGGCATTTGCTTGTATGAATGTTACGGTAAAGTATTTGGTTAATATTAATGCTCATGAAATTGTATTTTTCAGATCTGCGAGTTCTTTGTTTTTTACTTTTGGGTTTCTTTTAAAAAACAAAATTCCTATCATTGGAACAAATAATAAGTTATTGATTTTAAGAGGCTTAGTTGGTGTTACTTCAATGACTTTGTTTTTTATGTCAATCAAGTATTTATCTGTAGGTACGGCTGTTTCTTTACGTTATATTGCACCCATTTTCGCTACGCTTTTTGCTGTTATTTTTTTAAAGGAAAAAGTTAAACCATTACAATGGTTATTTTTTATCATGGCTTTTTCAGGTGTATTAATCTTAAAAGGATTTGATACCAATGTTAGTACTTATGGATTAATTTTAGTTCTTCTTGCATCTGTATTTAGTGGTTTTGTTTACGTTATAATAAGTAAAATAGGAAAAAGTGAACATCCTGTGGTGGTTGTGAATTACTTTATGATAATAGCCACTATAACGGGTGGTATATTGTCAATTGATAACTGGGTTACTCCCAATGGAATAGAATGGTTTTTGCTATTTAGTTTAGGAGTGTTTGGTTATTTTGGTCAAGTATATATGACAAAAGCGTTTCAAACGGCTTCAACCAATCAAGTGGCTCCCTTAAAATACATAGAAGTCATTTTTACTTTACTCATTGGTCTTTTTTGGGTTGGTGAAGTGTATACCTTTTGGAGTTTATTAGGTATTGCTCTTATTATTGGAGGTTTGATTTTAAATGTTCTATATAAAGGAACTTCTAAATAATTAATCTAACTTCTCCTAATTCATGTAATTTATAAGGAAATTTATCACCTGGAGATCCAATAAACATAAAGTTTACAGGGATTTTCCATCGATCTGATAATTCATGAATTTTATCGGGACCAAAAACACCTGGTTCTTCAACTAATTCAATTACAATATTAGGATAGGCTCTATCTAAAACTTGAATATCATTTTTAAGCCCTTGAGGTATATTTTCCCCATTCTTTAAAACATTAACAATTTTAAGACGTCTCGTATCTTCATTTGCCAAAATATATTGTAATACTTCATTAATTCCTGCCACATTATCTCCTTTGGTAAAAAACACGAATTCTTGTGCGTTTATTTTTCTAATGGCTATATTAATTTTACGTTTGGTGGTATTAAAAAAATGCTTATTTGAGGGGGTAATATAATCAAGAAATAATAGCAACCCTTTTAAAATGGGTGTGCGATACAACATAAATCCAACAATCAAAATAGTAGGAATAAGATATTCCATGAATATAGCTAGATATTCAGGGTTTAAAATGATATTGCCCAATAATGCTAAAATGATACCTATTATCGCAATAATAACAGCAGGATACGTAGCTTTTTCTGGTCTAGGCAATTTGTTTCTTTTAGCTTTAAGTAACAGGTTACCTATTCCAAATAGTACCATAACCCCTAAAAAGGCAATGGTATAAACACCTGCTAACTTTTCTAAATTACCTTCAGTAATTAATAATACAGAAACAGATAACAAAAAAAATGCTAGAAAAATTAAAAATGAACTTCCTCTCTTATTTTTTTTCAAAATCTCTTTCGGTAAAATTCGGTCTAAAGCCATCCGTTCTACCAATCCTCCAACACCAACATAGGACGTTAAAACAGCCCCACTTAAAACAAGCGCCGCATCAATAGAAACAACATATAAAAGCCAATTTCCTCCAGTTAAATCTCCCATAAAAGATAATAAGGTTTCTTCATTGGCATTTATGGTTGATAATGGGATAATGGCAAGTGCTAAAAAAGCCAATAAGGGATTAAATATTGTCACAATAATCCACATATTCTTTAATGTTTTTGGAAAAACGCCTTCCTTTTGTTCTTCAACATAGTTTGCAGAACTTTCAAAACCACTTATACCAAGCATAGCCGCAGCAAATCCAAAAAACAAGGCTTTTGTTATTCCCCCTTCAACAGGTGCTTTGAAATTAGCTATTAAAGTATCAAAACCAGTATTAAATAGGAAATAGATACTAAAAAAACAAAGAATCACTAATGATGTTAAATGAAAAATAAATATGGCTATTGCTACTTTTGACGATTCACCGATACCTAAAATAACTAAGCCCATGAATATTAATAACAATAAAATAGTGGCAGATATAATTGGAATACCATTCCATAAACTATGGGCATATTTAATAGCTTCGCTCGCTGAAATGACTGCGGTTGCCATATACGATAATACCGTTAAAGAGGCAGCGAATGATGCCGTTGACTTTTTAGTAGTATTAAGTAAAGCATTGTATGCGCCTCCATTTAAAGGTAAAGCTCCAACAACTTCACCATAGATTTTTCTAAATAAATAAAGAACTGCAGAAACTATAAGTAATGAAATCCAGGCAAATTGACCGGCATAAACAATAGCAAGAGCTGAAACATATAAACAAGAAGAACTAATATCATTTCCGCAGATGGCTGTGGCGGCAAGTTCATTTAACTTTTTTTTCATACCATAAATTGAAATAATTTAATTTGTTTTTTTATAACTCCAAATTGCTAAACCATTCATTATAAATGCAAATAATATAGTTTTTGATAATTGAGGTAAAATATCATTAATTCCTGAGCCTTTGAGCATAACCATACGCATTACCTGAACAAAATATTTTATAGGGTTGAATTCCGTTATCATTTGGGCCCATTTAGGCATACTCTCAATAGGTGTAAATAAACCACTCATTAATATAAATATAACCATAAAAAACCAAGATATAAACATGGCTTGTTGTTGGGTTTCTGTAAAATTTGAAATAAATAATCCAATACCTAATATTACTAAAATATATATTGACGTATAAAGATACATTAATGCTAAATTTCCAATAATAGGAACGTCAAATAAAACTTTCGCTATCAATAAACCAATACTTAGTAAGCCTAGGCCTATGACCCAAAAAGGAAATAACTTTCCTATTATAAACTGGCTTTTTTTTATAGGTGTGACATTGATTTGTTCTAATGTACCAATTTCTTTTTCACGAACAATATTCATACCTGAGAGAAACAAAGTAATCATAGTTACTAATAAAACTAATATTCCAGGAACCATAAAAGTTTTATAATTAAGCGTTTTGTTGTACCAAAATGATGGGATTGTTTCAATATTTAATGCTGTAATTTGCAAATCATTTGGTTGCATTAATTTAAGTCCAATATCTTTGTTGTAACTTTTAATAATCTGATTAATATATACACTTTCTACACCTGCAGCAGCCCCGTCAATGGCATTAATAGTCACTCTTAAATTAATATGCTTTTCTTTTTGTAAGTCGCGTTCAAAATGATTGGGGATTTCTAATATTATGTCTACATCACCGTTTAACATAGCAGAATTAGCCAATTGTTCAGAAGGGAAATCTGTTAAAACATGAAAATATTTTGAAGCTTCAAACTTATTAATTAAAGCTCTTGAAAAAGATGTATGATCGTTATCAATATAGGAGAATTTTATATTTTTAATATCAAAAGTAGCCGCATTAGATAAAATTATAAGTTGGATAAATGGCATAATAAAGATAATAGGCAGCATACCCTTATTTCTAAAAATCTGCTTAAATTCCTTTTGAATTATAAATCCTAATATTTTCATTACTCTAATCGGATTTTATACTTTTTCGTACTTAAGGCAACAAAAAACAAAGTCATTCCTAATAAAATAAGTGTTTCTTTCCAAATATAAATGATGCCTACTCCTTTTAACATTATGGCTTTTAAAATAATAATAAACCATTTAGCAGGGATGATGTTACTAATAATTTGCAATGGTAAAGGCATGCTGTCAATTGGAAAAATAAAACCAGATAAAATTATTACCGGCAACATTAAACCCATTAAAGAAATCATCATTGCTGTTTGTTGTGTGGCAGATATCGTTGAGATTAATATACCTAATGCTAAGGCTGTTACAATAAATAAAACACTCTCAAAACCAAGTAGTATTAAACTTCCTTGAACGGGCATTTTAAAAATAAAAATACTAAGTAAAATAATTACAATAGCATTAATTACAGATAAGAATACATAAGGGATTACCTTTCCTGAAATAACCTGTATAGGTTTTAATGGTGATACTAATAATACTTCCATGGTACCTAATTCTTTTTCTCTGGTAATGGATATAGAAGTCATCATTGCAGATACTAGCATTAAAATAACAGTCATAACACCAGGCACAAACATAAAGACACTTTTTAATTCCGGATTATAAATCATACGAGGTTGAGGGGTAATTTGATATACAACAGGAACATCTTTATTTATTTCATGTAAATAGGATTGTATTATAGCATTTATGTAATTATAAATAGTATTTGCAGTATTCGGATCGGTTGCATCTGTTATTATTTGAACCTTTGGTTGCTCGTTTGTCAACAACTTTTTATTAAAATTTCTTTCAAAAATTAAAACAGCTTTAACTTTTCCTTTTTTAAAAACAGATTCGATATCATCTTCATTTTCAATAAGTTTATTTAAACTAAAATAAGAAGAAGCCGATATTTTATCAATAATTTTATGTGTTGTTATATCCTTTGAATGGTCGAAAATTGCAATATTAACATTGTTTATTTCATTTGTTATTGCAAATCCAAATAGGAGTATTTGAATAATAGGCATCCCAAATAAGATAAACAGAGAACGCCTATCTCTTAAGATATGGTAGAATTCTTTTTTAACAAATCCTAAAAACAGTTTCATCGCCGTGCTAGTTTTAAAAAGACTTCATTCATACTGTCTACTTCAAAAGTCTTTTTTAGATTTTTTGGCGCATCTAAAGCTTCAATTTGACCATCAACCATAATGCATACACGATCGCAATACTCAGCCTCATCCATATAATGAGTAGTCACAAAAATAGTGGTTCCTTGATTTGCAGCTTTATAAATCATTTCCCAAAATTGTCTTCTCGTTATAGGATCTACACCACCGGTAGGTTCATCTAGAAATACAATTTTAGGACGATGTAATAGTGCAACCGAAAAGGATATTTTTTGTTTCCAGCCTAAGGGTAATGAGCCAACTAATTGATTTGTTACCTGTTCCAATTTCAACTCATCAATCAATTCTCTTGTTTTTGTTTTAATGGTATTTCTATTCAAGCCATAAATACCTCCAAAAAAAGTAATGTTCTCTTTAACGGTTAAATCATCGTAAAGTGCAAATTTTTGACTCATGTAACCAATATTTCTTTTTATAGATTCTGTTTGAGTATAAACATTAAAACCCGCAATAGTAGCATCTCCTGATGTAGGGGTGGTTATTCCAATTAACATTTTTATGGCAGTTGTTTTTCCGGCACCGTTAGCACCTAGAAATCCAAAAATTTCACCTTTTTTAACTTGAAAAGATATGGCATCAACTGCTGTAAATGCACCAAATGTTTTTGTTAAATTATTAACCTCAATAACATTTTCCATAAAAATTAGTTTGCTAAGGCCATAAAAGTATCTTCAATGGATGGTTTTGTTTGATCAATTATTATATGATCCAAACCTTTTAATTTTAAAAACTCATACAATTCATTAATTTTTAAGTCTGTTCTTTTATCAGAATAATGAATGCATTCACCAAAAGGGTAGGCACTATACGTATGTTCATAGGCTTTAAGGCTTTCTATTAATTGGTACATATTATCTGCGCTGATATTATAAATTTTCTTTGAGAAATGATTTAAAATGGCGTTTGGAGTATCAATTTCTAAAATAGAACCGTTTTGAATAAAAGCAATTCGGTCGCAAAGTGCAGCTTCATCCATATAAGGTGTTGAAACTAATATGGTTAAACCTGTAAGTTGTAATCTTTTTAACATATTCCAAAACTCCTTGCGAGACACAGGATCTACACCTGTTGTGGGTTCATCTAAAAATAGAACTGTTGGTTTGTGAATTAAAGCACAACATAAAGCAAGTTTCTGTTTCATTCCGCCAGAAAGTTTTCCGGCTCTACGATTCTTAAAGGGCTCTATTTGAACATATATGTCCTTTATTAAATCGTAGTTTTCCTGAATGCTTGTTTTGAAAATATTAGCAAAAAAATTTAAATTTTCTTCAACTGTCAGATCTTGATATAATGAAAATTTTCCAGGCATATAACCCACAGAATTGCGTATCGATTTAAAGTCGGTTATAATATCAAAATTAGAGACGGTAGCATTTCCTGAATCTGGAATTAATAGCGTTGTTAAAACCCGGAATAAGGTTGTTTTTCCTGCCCCATCTGGGCCAATTATTCCGAATAATTCACCAGGTTTAACATCAAAAGAAATATCTTTTAATGCCTGTACATTTTTATACGACTTATTAATTTTATTTACAGAAATGCTCACTTATGTTATTTTTGAATCGTAATTTTTGATTCCATAATAACTTTTGATGTTATGGAATTTGATATTAAACAGGCATTTTCTGATTTTTCAAGTATTCTTAAAGCTTTTTCTTTCTGCGCTTCATCTGCTATGACAACTTCAGGAAATAATAACACTTCGGTCATTACAAACTTTCCGTCAACCTTGTCTAAAATTCCTTTCGAATCACATTTAAAACTGATAAATTCAAATTTTGAATATTCTGCAATTGCTAGAAAAGTAGTCATTAAACAGCTACTTACAGCTGCGGTAAATAAATGTTCAGGAGACCAGATATTTGGCATTCCTTTAGAAAATTCCGGAGGTGTAGCAACCTCAATGCAATTCATTTCATTGGTTTCATTTTTATGTAATTCAGGGGAACACATAACACCTTTACGGTCTCGTTTCCAAGCTACATTTACGTTATAATAATGTTTGTCCATTGTTGTTTATTTTAAGTTTATTAAAAAATATTTGTATTTAATTTTGATGATTAAGCCACATTTCGGCAGGCATACCAATTTTTAAGCCACCATCATTTTTAACAAAAATCTTTACGGCATATACCAAAGCTATGCGTTCGTCTTTTGTTTGAATGATTTTAGGAGTAAATTCTGCTTCTGATGCAATCCAACTAATCACACCCTTATAGCTTTTTAAATCCTTTTTGGCATCAACTTTAATGGTAACTTCTTCGCCAATTTTTATACTTTCAAGTTGTGTTTCGCTAACATAAACTCGTAAATCCAAAGTATTTAAATCGGCTATTTTATAAAGGGGCTTACCGAAAGAAGTGATTTCGCTAGGCTCTGCATATTTAACCAAAACTGTCCCAGCAATAGGATTGAAAATTTTGCTTTTATCTATTTTATCTTCAATTTGTTTTATTTGAATATCAATATTTTTTAGCTCATTGACTACAGGTGCATTTTGAATCTCAATACTTAAAATTTGTTGTTTAATAACATTAATTTCTCCATTAACATCATCTAATTGTTTTTGTGTAGCAGCATTGTCTTTAACAAGCTTTTCAATCCTGTTCAGATTTTTTATTGCAGTTTCCAACTGGGCATTTAAAATACTAATTTGAGATAATACACCCTTAGACTTTGAAATAGTAAGATCTTTTAAT
>JAHEDS010000082.1 GCA_024641135.1 Flavobacteriales bacterium | reverse complement strand
ATTATCAGTTGAACAGATATGTAAACATTGGTATTGAATGGGTTTATAGTGAAAAGGAAAACTATGGTGCCAGTACACTCAGCAACAATCGTTTTCAGTTTGGAATACAGGTGTTTTAGTATTTAGGTATATCCAAAACTTAAACTATAGTCATTTTTAGCTTTCTAGCCATCAATAACCTGCTAAAATGGCATTGTAACGCAAATTAAAGAAGCTCAATATTTAACTCTATAAGTCATCCTGATACTAGAAAAAAAATAAAAAAACACCTTGTAAATATATCTATACTTTTAAAAAGTTTTTGCTTTAGAAAATGTATATTTGACTTTGAGAATGTTAAAAATAAAATGGTTTGTTTGACGACTTAACCAGACGTATAACAATAGATGAAGATGGCATACCAAATTTAATATGGATTGCATTATTTGGTCTCATATGTATTGCTATGATTGAAGTAGGTTATTTACTAGAGAGATTAGAAAGAGCTAATTGGGTATTACTTTTCACCTTTCTATTTCATTTTCAGCAATTGTCATTATTATTGTTGACCTTTATCGACTCAAAAGAAAATATTAGCATAAACAATAAATCCGTTAAACAATTATATAAGAGAATACATGCACCATAGTTCTTTAAATAATTGAGCTTACAAGCATAGTTATTATATGTATACCTTTTATAAACACCATTAAAAAATTTAATAAAATGAAAATAATGAAACACATCACATTAATATTTAGTTTGATGATTCTTGCATCTGGGCCATGTTTTGCACAAGAAAATAATGAAAACAGACCTCCAAAAGAAAAATGGAGCCTTGAAAGAATGCAAGGAACCATCACCGCCATTGATAAGGATACGCGTGAAGTTACCATTATGGGTGCTGAAGGCACTATGGAAACTTTTATTGCTGGAGACGCCATTAAACGCTTTGATGAAATTAAGGTTGGTGATATCATCTCCTTCGAATTTTACAATTATATTCTAGCAGAATTTAGACAACCAACAGAAGAAGAGTTAGAAACCCCATTAGTAGTGGTTGCTGAAGGAGGAAAGGCACCTGAAGATATGGATCCGGCTGCGGTGCTTGGAGCGGTTGTAAAAGCAGTGGTTACCGTTGAAGTCATTAATATACCAGAAATGCTTGTAACGGTCAAAGGACCAAGAGGTAATTATGTTACTATATCAGTTGAAGATGCCGCTTTAATGGAGGCACTTCAGGTAGGAGAAGTTGTAGTATTGACCTATGCTGAAGCAGTAGCCTTGTCATTAGATAAAGTAGACTAAAGAGTTTTAAAATTATAAAAAATGAAAATGAAAAGAAATGTTTTAATATATGTAGTCGCTGTAATCTTTGGATTATGCCAAACGATATATGCGCAAGATGAAAAGCAAGAAGAGCCAAAAGAAAGTGCTGCCGACCTTGCAAAAAAATTAGCCAATCCTATTTCAAGTTTAATTAGTTTGCCTTTTCAAAACAATACAGATCTTGGTATTGGAGACAATAACGGTTCAAGAAATACCTTAAACATTCAACCCGTTGTTCCAATTGGTTTAACTGATAATCTAAACTTGATAACTCGAGTGGTGTTGCCATATATTACCCAATACAATATGACAGGTGCTGGTACTCATGAGTCAGGATTGGGTGATGCGGTTATGAGTGCTTTTTTAAGCCCCTCAAATTCCAAAAATGGTATTACGTGGGGAGCAGGTCCGGTGTTTTTAATTCCTACTGGCACCAATGATTTCCTAACTACAAAAAAGTTTGGAATTGGTCCAACAGCTGTTGCCTTGTATCAAAGTAATGGATTTACGATTGGTGGTTTAATTAACCAAATTTGGAGTGTAGCGGGTAATAAAGACCGAGGAGATGTTAGTTCTATGTTTTTTCAGCCCTTTTTCAATTATAACTGGAAAAGCGGAGCAGGAATAGGAGGTAATTTTGAAATGACTCAAAATTGGGAATCAAATACCACGACGGTTTGGTTTAACCCAACCATTAGTGCGGTGACCAGTTTAGGGACACAAAAAACACAATTTGCGATTGGACCAAGATTTAATTTAGCTGCACCTGATGGGGCTAAAGCAGATATAGGTTTTAGAGCGGTAGTGGTTTTTTTGTTTCCTAAATAATAATTTAAAAAATGATTAAAGGAAGGAGCAATATGAAAAATATAGCATTATTGATTTTGTTTTTTGGCATGATTGTAACAACCGTACATTCTCAAGAAAAGAGTAAAAAGGAAATAAGGAAAGAACTAAAAGAAAAGCAAAAACTCGAAGATCAAAAAATTACGGAGGGGCTTGTTAATAGTAAATCCTTTGTATTTGTCCCAATTACTGCTTTACCTACCGGAATGAGGTCAATAAACTTGACATCGAATAACTATGATGTTTCTTTTCAACCAGAATTGATTGAAAGTTATTTGCCCTTTTTTGGGAATGCTTCAGGTTCAGTTGCTTATAGTCCAAATCAAGGCGGGATAAAATTCAAGGAAAAACCAGAGGAATTTAATGTTGAAATCGTAAAAAATAAATATGAAATTAAGGTTGTTGTAAAAGACAATTTTGATACTTACAGTTTATTTTTATCAATAGGGATGGAAGGTTATGCATCTCTAAGAATAATTTCAAATAAAAGAAGTATTATCTCATATAATGGTAATATTTCTGCTTTGAAAGATTCAAAGATAAATGAGAAAAAGGAACCTTTAGATTAATTTAAAGGTTCCTTTTTCTTATTAGCACCAATAGGTAAGTTTAATTTTAGGAATAACGAACTGTTGTTGGAACCATCTACTCCTTTATAAACATTGGTTAAACCATAATAATATTTTAAACCAATGGTCATGCCTGCTTCCGGCATTAATTTGTAACCAGTACCTAAGGTTAATCCAGCATCTAATCGGTTAATCTGATCTTTATTAAAATCTTTAATCTTAATCTCTCTATTTTCCACATCAGAATTAAATTCTACCCACGATTTATACATGAGTCCAAATTGTGGTCCTAATTCTAGATACATCCTGTTTTCAAAATTATATTTTAATAAGGCAGGGACAATAAAATAATTGATTTTCTGACTGTAAGTGCCGTTTTCGGGATAAGGTTCAATCCCTAAAAAATCAAGGTCATTTGAGGTTAGTTTATTATCGCCAAGTTTCGCTTTCACCAAAACACCTGTATAAATATTCCATTGGTTTTTTAAACGGAAATCAAAATAAAAGCCAAGATTAAATGAAGTTAAACGTTTACTCGCTTCAAATTGAGAATTATCAGAAAAATTAAAACCTCCTTCTAAACCAAATTCTAAACCATCAGAGTTTAATTTATCACCAAATAATACAGTCAGTAAGATTTGAGAATGCATGGTAAACGCACAAAGCAGGACTGCAAATGTGATGATATATTTTTTCATACTTTTTTAATTGGTTTATAACCAGTCAACTTTTAATTCAGTAGCTAACTGGAATGTTGCTTCTGTTCCTCTTGGAAAATAAATACTTTGACCAGGGCTTAATAAACCTGCAGCACCACCAATAGCGGCACCACGACCAGCACCTCTTCCACCATCAAAGGCAGCACCAATACCAGCACCAATAGCAGCTTTTTTAACTGTTTGACCCGCTTGATCTTCAGTGGTTACTTGTTTGGCTTCTGTTTTTACTTTTTGCAAGTAATTATCAATAATAAATCCTCCAACAGTTACTGTAAAAGTACTCGCTCTACGCTTCTTATTTTCAGATTCTAATACATCTATTTGAACTAAAGTTCCTGCAGGAATCAGTACCTTTCCTTTAGAAGTAATATCCTTTGCAAGATCTACAAAAAAATGATCTCCTGATTTGAAGTTTTTTGCATGAATGTCTTTGCTCGTTTTTAATTGTATGATGGTTCCAACAGGTAACGTTGGTGGTTCTTGTAGGTATTTTTTTAAAATGATTTCATTTTTTAAAGGGAAACAATCAGCAGTGTTTGAGAATAAAGTTAGACTTAAACATAGCATTATAATTGAAGATACTATTGTTTTTAATTTCATAGTTAATTTATTTATAAGTTAATATTAATTAGTTTATAGGTTTAAATGTAAAATGTTGACCACCTATAGAGGCTTCATACATCAAGCCTCCAATAGTTTGAGTAAAAACAGCGACGCCATTTTGATACGCCACATCAATTGAAGCACCCGCGGTAATGGCAACAGCTGATGCTTGGGCATCAAACTTTAATTTTTCTTTAGTAAAATTATCAAAAGATGCTTTATTTTCAAAGAAAATCACTTCTGTATACTGTTGGCCACCTGCTTGTAAACCAATAGAAGCTTGTTTTAATTTTGAAGATCCAACGGCCATATTGCTTCTATATACGACACCATTACCAGCCGCACCACCAATTCCTAAGCCAGCCTTGGTTACTTTTGGGAATACCACGTATCCATAGGCCTTTTCTTTAAAAGTGGATAATTTAGGTGTTTTTTGTATCATACTTTTCAAAGCATCTTGAGCTTCTTTTTGTAATTCAGGGTTCCATCCGCCTACTTGTGCATTTGAAGTGAGCACAAATAGTAAGGCAATTAAAAATGATGTTATCGTAAATTTAGATTGACAGTTTTTCATATCGAAAGTTTTAAGAGATTTAATTGAATATAAAATACGTGACTGCAAATTACATTATTCTAATAAAAAATAAAACACATGAAGATAATAAATTCACATAGGTTAATTCATTAAATTTTGTTAATTTGTATACTTTAGTAAAGGATTATATCCCTTTAAATTTACAATTAATACCTATTACAATATGAAATCTATAGTTTTGTTTATTAGAGCAACACTTACCGGTGGTATTTTGTTTTTACTTCCAATTGTTTTATTGATAATGATATTCAATAAGGCATTTGCTATACTTTTTAAAATTTCCGAGCCCTTATCTCAAGTGCTTCCTAATACTATTTTTGGATTGGATGGGAGTATAATACTAGCAATTTTCTTGTTAATAGTTATATGTTTTATGAGTGGTTTATTATTTCGCTCTACTTATATCAAAAATCTGGTAAGAAAATTGGAAGAAAGCGTCCTTAATTTTATACCGGGTTATGCCTTAATCAAGTCAATAACAGCAGATTCTATTGGTGAACAAATAGATCAAAAAATGACGCCCATTTTAATTAAAGATGACGATTCGTGGAATCTTGCCTTTTTAGTTGAAGAAGGTACTGAATTAAGTACGGTTTTTATACCCGATGCCCCTAGATATGACGCTGGTGAAGTAAAAATAATACCAACAGGATTAGTAAAAAAACTTAATGTTTCTACAACTGTCTTTTCCCGAAGTATAAAAAATTATGGAAAAGGAGCTATCAATTGGTTAAATTAGGCTAAGTATATAATTAAGATTAAATTTTAAAGCGTACACTAGTATTTAATAAATAGTTATGTCAAATCATTCTAGAAAAATCTTGTTCTTATTAATTGTTTTATTTTTTAATTTAACGTTTAGTCAGCAGGAAAAAGAGATTGATACTACATTTAATGCGGACTCGAAAACATTTTTATTTGTACCGTTAATAAGTAATAGTCCTGTTATGGAAACTGGATTTGGTGGGTTGGGAATGTATTTCTTTAAGGCTGACAAATTGGATACTATTTCACCGCCTTCTCTGCTGTCTGTTTATGCTATTTATACAACTAATAAAAGTCATGTTTTTGCGCCTTTTGGACGTTTTTTTTGGAATGAGGATAAAAATAGAGCATCCTTTGGCATGGGTAATCTCAGAATTAATAATGATTTCACCTATGACGAGCAAGGTAATAATCTCAAATTAGTATTTTCTGAAATTCGAAATTTTGTCACCTTCGAGTATAGCAAAAAGGTTTTTGGAAATTTTTATCTAGGACTTGTCTATTTAGGAACAAAAACAAATTATAAGTTTGATCAAGGCACAGATGAACAAAATGACTTCGCAAAAGATTTTTTTGAGCAAAATGGAATTACAGATAATTTTGTTTCAAGTATAGGTCTTAATATCAGTTTTGATAACAGAGATTATCCATGGTATCCCACAAAAGGGTTTTCAATGAGTATTAGACCAAAATTAAATGCAGGCTGGTTGGGAAGTGATAATGATTATGTAGATACAGATTATAAATTAAGTTATTATAATTCTTTAAGAAAAAATATGATTCTGGCATTAAATATTTCTGGAGGTTTTGCTTTTGGGGACGTCCCATTTGATGGTTATCAAAATTATGGCATTAGAAATAGTTTGAGAGGCTATGAAGCTGGTAAATATAAAGGCAAAAATATGATTGCTACTCAAGCAGAAATACGCTATCATTTTTATAAAAAATGGGGTGCAGTTCTTTTTGGAGGAACAGGAAGTGTTTGGGGTAATGATAATAATGGTGAAGAAGAATTTGAACGGAAATGGTTACCTAGTGCTGGATTGGGCTTAAGATATATGGTTTCCAAAGAAAAGAAAATAAATATACGATTGGACTATGCGGTAGGAGTTGATGGTAACCAAGGATTGTATTTTGGGGTCATGGAAGCTTTTTAATTTATTTAAATTTAAAGAAACAAAAAGTTATGTTTAACAATTTATCGGTTTTAAAAAAAATGTGGTTAGTAGCCTATTTGGTTACTTATTCAAACATTACTTTCTCGCAACAATTAGAAAATTCAAATCAAACTATTCAACAAGCAACCCCTGATGTTGCCTGGGTGACATTAGATGGTGTTAATTTATTTAAAGTAAGAGGGATCTCTTCTTTTCCAGCAAAAAAAAGAGCAGATAATATAAGTAATCACATAAAAGATGCAGCTTCAAATGAGGCTATTGCTTCGGAGGATGTTAGAATTGTTGAAAATGGTGATCACGTCTCAATCTACGCGACGAATGAAATCATTATGCAATTATATGAGCCTGATGGTGCTTTGGAAGGGGTGAGTTATAAGCTGGTTGCTCAAACTATTAGGTTAAAAATCATAGAAGCCATCACAACTTATAGATATGAGCGGAGCGCACCTGTTATCAGGAATAATGCCATCCATGCAGTAGTTGCTACCGTTGTTTTGGTAATTATTTTATTGATTCTTTTATGGATTATAAAGCGAATTGATAAAAACATTCAAAAAAGGATCAAAGCAAGAATTGAAGCTGTTGAAAACATTTCATTTAATCTTATCAGGTCCAACCAGATTTGGAAGATTTTCCATGTTTTGTTTAGGTCACTCAAAATATTTTTGATTGTAATTACCTTTATTTTCTTTATAGATTATATACTCAAGTTATTTCCATGGACCAAGGCGTTTTCTGTTTATGCTCTAAATTTAATTTTAGATCCGCTAAAAATCATTGCAATTGCATTTTTTAATTATATACCCGAGATCATATTTCTTGTATTTATTTATTTTTTTACTAAGTACATTATTCAGCTATTAAAGTTATTTTTTATTGGCGTTGAACAGGGAGGTATCATTATAAAGGATTTTCGCCCAGAAACCTCGATGCCAACCTTCAAAGTTGTAAAATTGTTTATCATTGCCTTTGCTGCAGTTATATCGTATCCCTATATACCTGGCTCTGATTCGGTTGCTTTTAAAGGGGTATCTGTTTTTTTAGGAGTTCTTTTTTCTCTGGGATCTTCTTCTTTTATTGGGAATACCATTGCAGGATATTCCATGATTTATAGAGGTGCTTTTAAAAAGGGAGATCTTATTAAAGTAGATGAACAAATGGGATTTGTTGAGGACCAGAAATTGCAGGTTACTCGTTTACGTTCATTTAAAAATGAAGAAATTATAATTCCAAATTCCAGTCTTATTAATAGCAAAATAATAAATTATACAAATAGGGCAGAAGGTTCAGCTTTGTTAATTCATACTACTGTGGGTATTGGGTATGAAACACCCTGGCGATTAGTTGACGCCATGCTAAAATTAGCTGCAGATAGAACAGAAGGTATTTTAAAAGAGCCAGCGCCGTTTGTACTAAAAAAATCATTAGATGATTTTGCAGTTAGTTTTGAAATTAATGGCTATTGTATAGATGTTTCAAATATAAATAGCATCTATTCAAAATTACATGATAACATTCTGGATGTTTTTAATGAAAATGATGTTCAAATCATGACACCTTCCTATAGGAATGATCCTGATATTCCTAAAGTTGTACCTGTTGATAAATGGAATCAACCTTTGGCAAAAGAAAAATAATCTTATACTTTTGAAAAAAAAATAAGGTTTTATGAAAAATCAAATTAAAATTGTCATTTTAGTTTTTTTAATGTCCATATCCCATCTAGGGTTTTCGCAGGTTTATTCTGAATTAACAAATGTCCAAAAGGATACCTTAGAATACAATCAATTACTTCCTATTTTTGGTAAAAAGGTTAAAGCATTGGGGTTTGATTTGCCTCATTCGGCTGGTTTGGCGGTAAATTATATCTGGCAACAATCAGATATTACAGTATCAAATGTTAGTGTTGGTTTTAATAATGGCCCATTATATAATGTTGATGAATTGGTACGTTTTAATACCACAAGTTCTGAAAGTAATGGTGTAAATTTTAGGCCCGATGTTTGGTTATTTCCATTTCTTAATGTTTATGGCATAATAGCACAAGCAAAATCACAGACCAATGTTGATGTTGGGGTTTGGATTCCCCGAATAAATGGGTCCGAAGAGTTGTTTTCCATACAAACAAACCCAAAATTTAATTCTACGTCTTTAGGCTTTGGTTTAACACCAACAGCCGGATTTTTTGGTGGATGGATTGCCTTAGATATGAATCTGACTTGGACTGATGTGGACGCTTTAGACAAGCCAGTATTTGTATTTGCATTTGACCCACGAATTGGAAAAACATTTAAATTGAATAAACCAGAACGTAATATTTCTTTTTGGGTGGGTGGCTTTCGATTAAAAGTAAATCGGGATACTGGTGGTGCTTTGCCAATAAATGAAATTTTTCCTGTTGATGAATGGAACCAGAAAGTCATTAATGGTCAGGTAAAAGTTGGTGAAGCTCAAATAGAATTAGATGATTGGTGGAATAATTTAACACCTGTTGAACAAAGAAATCCTATAAATTCAGCTAAATATGAGTTGAATCAGAAAAAACTTAATGTTGCCTCATCAGTTTTAAATGGCGCAGAAAATGCACTTGCTACTGCTGATAGTTCAACTATTAATTATAAGCTCGATAAGAAACAGAAAAACCAATGGAATTTTGTTGTTGGAAGTCAGTATCAGATTAATAAAAGTTATATGATTCGAGCTGAGTATGGTTTTTTGTCAGCTCGTCAACATTTTTTATGTAGCCTTCAATACAGATTTGCATTATAAACTTATAATCTAAAAATCAAGACAAGTTATTTTCTTAAATATTTAAAACTAATTGGAGGATATCTGTTTGAGCATAGTTTGGTAATCGGCATTGTTTGGAAACAATTGGATAAGTTTTATTAAGGTGCTTTTAGCTTTTTCAATTTGATTAGTATTTGAATATTGAAAAACTAAGGCGTATAATAAACTTTCATTGTTTGGGTCAATTTTCAAACCATTTATAAGTGTTTTTTCAGCCTTTAAACCTTCTCTGTTTTTATTATACAACAAACT
This sequence comes from Flavobacteriales bacterium, assembly GCA_024641135.1. Taxonomy (GTDB): domain Bacteria; phylum Bacteroidota; class Bacteroidia; order Flavobacteriales; family Flavobacteriaceae; genus Yeosuana. The sequence continues at coordinate 1,446 of JAHEDS010000082.1, read as the reverse complement.
TAAGTTGTAATATGCTCTAATGTTATCTGGCATAATTTTAATGGCTTTTTCCATTTGTTTAATGGCCTCTTCTGTTTGTTCTAATTCGGCATATAATAAACCTAATGAGTAATAAGCGGGACCATATTCTGGTTCTTGAGAAATAACCGTTTTGTATGCCGCTTCCGTTCTTTGATAGTCTTGATTTCTATAGTACAAGTTGGCTAAGTCCATACGTACTTGATTATTGTAATTGTCAATTTTTAAAGCTTTTTCATAACCTTCTATCCCTTTTTGAAGATTTCCTTGTTTCAAATAATAATTGGCCCTTCTTGTTTGTCCACCTAAAAAGTCTAAATTGATATCTAAATAATCGAAAAATTCCTTTTTTACCTTTTGATAACTGTCTTTATATTTCTCCGGTATTTGAGTTTCTGTTAAACCAGCAAGTCCATAAAACGCCTTCACTCTAACACTTCTTTTGCTATCATTTAACAGTGGTAAAAAATAATTTGTATAATCTGTTGTGTTAATTTGGTTTAAAATATCTAAGGTAGTACCTCTTACTATAGGAGATTCATCATTTAATAAAAGGATATATTTATTAATTAAATCTTCTGAATTGTATTTTGATAAGGCATGCACAGCAGAGGCTCTCACAATTTCAGGTTGTTTTATGTCATTTATCAAATCAAATAATCCTTTGTCAGCATCTGGTTCGCCAAGAATACCTGGTACTAGTTTGTCAGAAAAATGTATGGAGTCAACAGATCCAAATAAATTTTTAAATTCGTCCCATGCCCATTGATTGCTTTTATCTTTATGGCAGCCTGCGCAGGCATTTGGCGTACCGTATTTTAAAGTTAAATCTGGTCTAGGAACTCTAAAACTATGGTCTCTTCTAAAATCGTTGCCCATATAGTATCTTCCGGGCATATGACAATTGATACACATGGCACCTTCAGTATTTTGTTGATGGAAATGATGTTCTGGCGTGTCATATTTTGCAGGAATATGGCATTGTGCACACAAAGCATTGCCGTCAAATTTTAATTTTAAGGAATGAGAATTATGACAGTTATTACATGATATATTATTCCTGTACATTTTACTCTGGATAAAAGAGGCATAAACATAATCTTCTTCCAAGATTTGTCCGTCGGGAAAATAAAAGTCTTCTCTTATTATTTGTGGAAAATAGTGATCTAAAAATGTCCCTTCAAAATTAAAGGTTTTTGTAAATTGTTCTCTTCTGGAATGGCATTCGGCACATTGATCAATTAAATCTTTGGGTTTTGTATTTAAAGTCATATGCATGGTCCCAGAATTTTTATAGTGCTCTCCAAGCCTTTTAACATCTTCTACATGCTGCTTTCCTGGCCCGTGACAAGCTTCACAACTTACATTGATTAATGCAAATTTGGTATTATAACTATCTGTTTTGTCATCATAATTTTGTCTTACATT
>JAHEDS010000081.1 GCA_024641135.1 Flavobacteriales bacterium | reverse complement strand
TTTAATCCATATCCATTTCTTCCGAATCCTCCTCTATTTCAATTTCAGGATCTTGGATAGCTTCAGGATCATCACTGTCAAAATCTTCGTAGTCATCTTCATCATAGTTTTCCATGGTTTTAACCAATTTAGTACTTACTTTAATGAGATATTTTGTGTCTTCTGTATTCACCTCTACAGCCTCAACTAATTCGTTTTTAGCATTTCTAAAAGTGATAATATCCTCCTCATCATATCCGTCAGGGAATTTTTCTACTAAAAGTCCTAAAATCTCTGGAGTTAATTTTTTAAAGTCTACTATAACTCTTTTTCTATTATCTTTTTTGTTCATAATTACATATCTAATAGGTAGGCAAATATAAGTGGTGCAACTATTGTAGCGTCACTTTCTATAATAAATTTTGGTGTGTTAATATCTAATTTTCCCCAAGTTATTTTTTCATTTGGAACCGCTCCCGAATAAGATCCATAACTTGTAGTTGAATCACTAATTTGGCAAAAATAACTCCAAAAAGGCGTATCGGTACGTTCCATATCTTGATACAACATGGGCACCACGCATATTGGAAAATCTCCTGCTATACCACCTCCAATTTGAAAGAAACCAATCCCGTTTTTGGAATTATCGGTATACCAATCTGCAAGAAACGTCATATATTCTATTCCAGACTTCATAGTACTAGCTTTAAGCTCTCCCTTAAGCACATAACTTGCAAATATATTTCCCATAGTACTGTCTTCCCATCCTGGAACAATAATAGGTAAATTTTTCTCTGCTGCAGCATACATCCAAGAGTCTTTTAAGTCTATTTCATAGTACTCTTCAAGAACTCCTGATAATAACATTTTATACATAAATTCATGAGGCAAATAACGTTCTCCATTATCATCGGCATCTTTCCATATCTTATAAATATGCTGTTGCAAACGTCTGAAAGCCTCATGCTCAGGTATACAGGTATCAGTAACTCTGTTTAATCCCTGCTCTAACAAATCCCATTCTTCCTGAGGCGTTAAATCACGATAATTAGGTACACGCTTATAATGTGAATGTGCCACTAAATTCATAATATCTTCTTCAAGATTTGCTCCAGTACATGAAATTATTTGAACCTTATCTTGACGAATCATTTCAGCAAAAATCTTTCCTAATTCCGCAGTACTCATAGCACCAGCCAGCGAAACCAACATTTTAGAACCTTGGTTTAATTGTGCTTCATATGCTTTGGCAGCATCAACTACTGATGCGGCATTAAAGTGTAAATAATATTTTTCAATAAAATTAGATATTGCTCCTTTAGTATTCGTCATCTTCTTCAAATTTAGAAGGGTTATTTTTTTGATTTAAGCCTTCATATGAGTTATCATAATCATCGCCAATATTTTCTTCCGCAAACTTATAACTTAACAACTTATAATATAACCTTGCAGCTAAAAAATCTGAAGATGGATTCAATTCATTGGGACTTAATCCCACAATTGACAACCCAACAACATTTTTGTCTTGTATTAATTTATTTAAAAATTCTAACGTTTCATACCAAAATAACCCACCTGGTTCAGGGTTTGAAACAGATGTCATTATTGATATATCAATAGCAGATAAATCAAGCGTGATGAATACATTACCTGTCATTTGATCGATTGCAGAATCCATCCATGAATCATCTACTGCCATTTCATGCGCATAATAGACTTTTTCATTATCTACTACGGTTTTCTCTTTGGAATGCATAGAACGAATTCCAACCTGAATTAAATTGGTAGTCTGGCTAGCTTCATAAAGCGCACAGTTTTTGTGAAATGCGGAGCCTTGATATGTTTTAAGCAAATTTGCGTGTGCATCTAAATGCAATACCGACAAACTATCAAAACACTCATTAAAAGCTCTAATAGCTCCTATTGAAACTGCATGGTCTCCACCTATAAGTGTTACAAATTTGTTTTTCTTAATATATTTTTTTGTTGATTGATGCACTGCATTTATCATGGCTTCTGCCGAGATATTTCCAGTTACTTCTTCGGCTAAAAATATACCTTGCTGATATACTTCTGTATCTGTTTCTATATCATAAAGATTTAGCTTTTCTGAAGCATTTAAAAAAGCTTCAGGACCCTTTTTAGGTCCTTTTGAAGTATTTGTTCCATCATAAGAAACTGGAATAAGTACAATTTTTGATTGTTCTTGTTTTGAGAATTCCTCAGGAATTCCAGCATACGTTTTATTATTCATTATACCCTAATATTTTAAGTAAGTCTTCACTTTTTTGTTGTTCACTAAATAATGTTTGTGTAAGGTTTCCTTGTTCATCCCTATCTATTAAAATATGTTTTGGGGATGGAATCAAGCAATGTTGCAATCCACCAAAACCACCTATAGTTTCTTGGTAAGCCCCTGTATTAAAAAAGCCAATATATAATGGTTTTTCTCTATTATATTTAGGCAAATATATGGCGTTCATATGTTGTTCGCTATTGTAATAATCATCACTATCACAAGTTAATCCACCTAACAATACACGCTCGTAACTATCATTCCATCTATTTATTGGCAACATAATAAAACGCTTGTTAATAGCCCAAGTATCCGGCAATGTTGTAATAAAAGACGAATTAATCATGTTCCATTTTTCACGGTCATTTTGTTGTTTTTGATACAACACCTCATAAATAGCACCTCCACTTTCACCTACTGTAAAACTACCAAACTCTGTGAAAATATTTGGAACTTTTACCTCTTCTTCTTCGCATGCTATTTTTATTTGATTAACTATCTCATCGACCATATATTCATAATCAAAATCAAAAGCTAAAGAATTTTTAATTGGAAAGCCCCCGCCAATATTTAAACTATCTAATGATGGACATATCTTTTTTAAACTAGTATATACTTTTAAGCACTTTGAAAGTTCATTCCAGTAATAGGCATTATCTCTTATCCCTGTATTAATAAAAAAATGTAGCATTTTAAGCTTTACTTTCTTATTCCCTTTAACTTGTTTGTTATAAAAAGGAACTATATTCTTATATCCAATACCTAATCTAGATGTGTAAAATTCAAATTTTGGTTCTTCTTCTGAAGCGATTCTGATACCTATATTAAATTTACCCTCAATTTCTTCTGACAACAATTCTATTTCTTCGTAATTATCAATAATAGGAATACAGTTTTTGTGACCATTATTTATTAAACGCGCAATATTTTCAACATACTGGGCACGTTTAAACCCGTTACTAATAACATAAGTGTCATCTGTTATTTTGCCTTCTTTTTTTAAATTTTCAACAATATCAATATCAAAAGCAGATGACGTTTCAATATGAATATCATTCTTTAGGGCTTCATTTAAAACATGTTTAAAGTGTGAACTTTTTGTGCAATAACAGTAGTTGTATTTACCTTTGTATTTATTATTCTTTATTGCTTTATCAAACCAACCTTTAGCACGGTTAATATTGTTTGAAATTTGTGGTAAGTAAGTAAATTTTAAAGGTGATCCGTACGTTTGAACCAATTCCATTAAATCAATATCATGAAATTGCAAATTCCTATCTTCTAACTTAAATTCTTCCTGTGGAAAATCAAAAGTTTGGCTAATAAGATCAATATATTTAGTATTCATTATTTTCTTTATGGTATAAATTTCTCAAAAATATTTTAATTACAAGTAATAAAATCAATAAATTCTAAGAAATTTAAATTCGTTTTTGGATACATGTTGTTGGTACAAACACATAATTAAGCTGGCTTGATATAATTGAATCAGTGGAAGTTAGCTTTAAAATTTGGTTGCTTAATCTAAAAGCAGCTTTTGAACATGACTTCCCAACGCTCATAAGCCCAAACATATAAAAATATTTCAATGGTGTTAAGCTAAATGCATTACAAATGAAATATAAAAATTTGAATTTTGAAGTTTTTTTTTACTTTTTTTAAAAAACCCACAAGCCACTAACCTACAACATCTTAAGTGTATTTATTTCTTGCTCTGTTAGGTGTTTCCAATGACCTCTAGGAATATCTTTTTTAGTAAGATGCCCTATTGCCACACAATCAATGCTAACAATTTCATATTTTAGGAAATCAAAAATTGATCTGATTATTGTGTTTCCTGTATTTTTAATTTTCAATCCTATCTCATTTTTTGAGGCCCCATCGATATAACTAACTTCTTCAACCGCAATTAATTTTCCTTCAATTTTAATGCCTGCCTGGATTTTCTTTAAATCTTCAAGTTTTAAATTTTTATCCAATTCAATATGAAATAACCTTGGAACACCATTTTTAGAATTGGTAAATTTTCCTACTATAATATCATCATTTGTAAATAAAAGCAGACCTTTTGAGTTTCTACCTAACCTTCCAATCGGTTTAATACGCGAAGAGGTAGCATTTGCAACTAAATCCATAACGGTTCTACCCTTTCCTTCACTGGTTGTGGTTGCAAATCCTTTAGGTTTATTTAATAATACATAGGCCTTTTTTTCTGGGTTTACCCTTGCCCCATCGTAACGAACCTCATCTCCTGGTTTTACTTTAAATCCCATTTCAGTCACGATTTTCCCATTGACAGAAACTAAGCCTGTCGCAATGTGTGTGTCTGCTTCTCTACGAGAACAAATTCCCGAATTAGCAATATATTTATTTAGTCTAATGTCATCAGGATTTGACTTTTTACTTATATTACTCTTAGCAATATCTGTTGGTTTTGATGTCGTTGTTGGTTTTGATGTCGTTGTTGCTTTTTTAATTGGCGCATTTCCCCTTGCAAAACTTTTTGAACGGCTATTTTCAGCACCACGCCCAGAAGTTTTTCCTATTCCTTTACTACCTTGATTTCTACTCATTATTAATTATTTTGTGCAAAGATACTGTATAAATTACGATTTGCTGTTTTTCAAATTTATATTTTAAAACAGATTTAATTAAACATTTTCCAAATTAAATCAGTCGATTTAAAACCCTATTTACATCAATTAAAAGAATACAGAAGACTCCAAATACCACAATAAATTTTAGAATATTATGAAGAATAAGGTAATGTGTTTTTGTGTTGGATTTCCACAATAGCCACAGAAATATGATTAACAAAAAAATACTCATATAAAAAAACCAATACATATATCCAATTTCGAATTTAAACAACAAAAGGAAAGTTGGAATTAAAGTTAAAAATGATAACACCGTTAGCATTCGTTTTGACACTATTTCTCCATAAACAACAGGTATGGTATGATAGTTTAGAGCTAAATCTCCTTTTAAATTTTCCAGATCTTTAGTTAACTCTCGCATTGAAATAATTAAAAATAGAAATGTGGCGTGCATAAAAATGACCGCTTCAAAATTTTTATAATAAATAAAAACTGCAAAAAACGGGGTTATGGTTAATATAGCCGATGTTAAATTACCAATAAAAGGAAGTTTCTTCAATTTGTGTGAGTAAAACCAAATTCCGAAAATATAAATGGAGAAAAAAATCACCGATCTAAAAGACACATAACTAGCAAATATGACCGCTATAAAATTTAAGACAAAATAAAATGATAATTTGGTGTTTTGATTAACGAGTCTGTCGAGTTTAGATTTAATAGGTCTATTAATTAAATCCTTTTCTGAGTCATAAAAATTATTAATAATATAACCCCCAGCAATGGTTGCTGCAGACGCCAAGACCAACATAAACAAATTAAGGTCAAAAACAACCTGATGCAACGATTTGTTATGAGCGAGAATAAATATTGAAGTAAGGTATTGGGCTAATACTATAATAAGAATATTATAACCTCTTATTACAGAAAACATACTAAAAAACTTAATTAGAATATGCTTCTGCTTCCGAGTTAACATAAAAAATGATTACTTGATTAGGGCCCTTAAAGCATTTTTAATATAATAATAGGAATTAGAAATTATATACAACTTCTAATCTATATCCTTTAAGAGCTAGCTTTGCTTTGTCAATATCTTCTGTAAAACCAAGAATATAGCCGCCGCCGCCGGAACCGCATAACTTCAAATAATACTCATTAGTTTGAATCCCCTTCTTCCAAAGCGCATGAAATTCTTGAGGTATCATTGGTTTAAAATGATTAAGAACAACTTTCGATAAGCGCTTAGTGTTTTTAAAAAGTGATTTTATATCACCTTTTAAAAAATCATCAACACAGGCATCTGTATGTTTTATAAACTGATCTTTAAGCATATTTCGAAACCCTTCTTGCTTCATGTTTTCCATAAAAATACTCACCATTGGCGCCGTTTCTCCAATAATGCCACTATCTAATAAAAACACAGCATTTTTCCCTTCAATATTTTGAGAAGGAATACCAGTTGCTTCAATATTATCTTTTGAATTTATAAGAATAGGAATACTTAGGTAACTATTTAATGGATCTAAACCAGAAGACTTTCCATGAAAAAACGATTCCATTTCAGAAAAAATAGCTTTTAACTGTAAAAGTTTTTCTCTTGTTAAATTTTCTAAAACGGTAATTTTATTGAAAGCATATTTATCATATATAGCTGCAACCAAAGCGCCACTACTCCCTACTCCATAACCTTGAGGAATTGAAGAATCAAAATACATTCCATCATTTACATCGTTTTGAAGAGACTCAATATCGAAAGTTACTAATTCCGAATTAACTCCTTTTAAATAGGAAACAAAACGTTTTAGGCTCTCATTAGATTTTATTGCCGATTCAGATAGATTTTTATCTTTTTTTAATGCACCATTATAAAAATTATACGGTATTGATAACCCTTTGGAATCTTTTATAATGCCATACTCTCCAAATAGTAATATTTTAGAATAAAAAAGTGGTCCTCTCATTAACTCGATTTGATTTTGGTATTATAAAGTTACAATTGTTTTGATCCAAAACCAATTTTGTCACAAATATAATGTCCATTTTGACAATATGCAACTAATTCATTTTTAATGAATTCTAATATTGATAAAGCATCCTTTTCTGGGTAGAGTACATGCACGTTAGCGCCAGCATCTAAAGTAAAGCTAACTGGTAAACCTGACTTATTTCTAAACTCCCAAATTTTATTAATAATTTCTAAGGTATTTGGTTTCATTAAAATAAAATATGGTAAGCTTGTCATCATCATGGCATGCAATGATAATGCCTCGCTTTCAACAATTTGATTAAAAGCATTTATATCACCATTCTTTAATATCTGAATTAAGTTATTCAGATTATTATGAGCTTGTATAAAGCGTTCTGCAGCAAATGGATGGTTGTGCATTAAATTATGTCCAACCGTACTGCTCACTTGTTTTTCTCCTTTATCAACTAATAAAATGGTATCCTGATAGTTTTTAAAATTCTCATGAACTTCATACGGATATTTAATTCCAAACAAATTTGAACTGCCCTCAATATTCGCATGATGCCCCCAAACAATTAAATCTCCTTCCACGCTTCTACAGGCGCTTCCAGAACCTAATCGTGCTAAAAATGATGCCTTTTGATTAAAATATTCATGAGTTAAAGTTGGAATTATTTGTTTTTCAATACTCATTAAACACATAGCTAAAGCACTCATGCCAGAAGCAGAAGAAGCAATTCCAGAACTGTGAGGAAAGGTATTAGAAGTTTTAATAACAAAATGGTAATCCTTTAAAAAAGGTAAATAACTTTCTATTCTTTTAAAAAAAGTTTCAATTTTTGGCTTAAAATCATCCTTTTTCTCATCATCTAAAAATATATCAAAAGAAAAGCTAGAATTCGACTTTATCTTTGAAAAACTTAATGAGGTAATTGTTTTACAAGATTCAAGCGTGAAACTTATAGACGGATTTTCCGGAATTTGATCTTTCTTTTTGCCCCAATATTTAACTAAAGCAATATTACTTGGCGATGACCAAGTATATTTACCAGTATCTGGAATATTTGAATATTTTTTTGGAATAAATTGTTGTTCGTCCATTCTACTTTAAATCTTGCGACAAAGATAAGAGTTTTAGCATTGTTTTATAATTTCTTGCTGTAGTGGTTACTTTTAATTTACGTTCAAAAAAGTTATTGTTATATTTTGTGTTTCCATAGCCAATTGAAGAATAGAAATAAATACAACTTGCTGTAATAATAATTTCTTCATTAGGATATTTAAGTCCCCCTAAGTTCTCCATCAATGTATACTCTGGCTCACTATACAAAAGTGTAAAATAGGAATTTACTTTTTTGTCTTCAGAAAATGGACATTCATTTAAAATAGTTAATAATTGATTAGGTGTTTTTATTAAAACAGGCACCTCAAAACCAAAGTTATCTTTGATTCCCTTTTGAATTAATCCCTTTAACTTTTGAGTATTTTCGTCAACTGCCTGAAAAATGACATTCCCGCTTTGGATATAAGTTTGCACGTTACTTAAACCCAAATTTGTAAGTATAGCCCGTAACTCGGCCATTGAAATTTTTTTATGCCCACTTACATTAATCCCTCTTAAAAGTGCAACATACGTTCTCATTATTTAATAGATTTAGCAACAATATATCCACTTGTCCAAGCATTTTGAAAATTAAATCCACCTGTAACGGCATCAATATTTAAAACTTCACCTGCAAAATACAGGCTTTTAAACAGCTTACTTTCAAAAGTTTTAAAGTTAATTTCTTTTAATTCGACACCTCCAGCAGTTACAAATTCTTCTTTAAAAGTACTTTTCCCATCTACATTAAAAACTGCTTTTGTTAATTGATTTGTGAGATTTTCCAATTGAAATTTATTTATATCTCCCCAACGCTCCTCAATAGTAATTTCAGACGCAAGCACCAGTTGTTGCCATAGTCGTTTTGGCAATTCAAACTGCGTAGTTTTTGTAATTGTTTTTTTTGCAAATTCCTGCTTCAAATCTTTTAAAGCTACCATGCATTCATCAAATGATTTTTTAATAAAGTTAATTTCTATTTGAAATTTATAATTCTTCTTTGCTAATTCCAAAGCGCCAAATGAAGAAAGCTTTAAAATTGCGGGTGCACTCATACCCCAATGAGTTATTAGTAATGGTCCTTCTGCATGCAAATTCGAATCAATTACATGTACTTCCACATTTGAAGCTACAACTCCCGGAATAGTATTAATTCTATCATCTTTTATATTAAAAGTAAACAGCGAAGGCACAGGTTGGCAAATGCTATGTCCCAATTGTTCAAGAATGCTCCATATTTTAGGGTTACTCCCCGTTGCAATAACCACGTTATTTGAAACAAATAATCCTTCAGTAGTTTCAAGATGCCATAAATCATCCTCGTAATGCAAACTTTTTAGCGAATGATTATATAAAACCTCCACATTATTTTTTTTTGTTTCGTTTAAAAAACAATCAATTATCGTTTGTGAACTGTTCGTTACAGGAAACATTCGACCGTCCTCTTCAATTTTAAGCTCAACGCCTCTTTTTTCAAACCAATCAATAGTATCGCCAGTCATAAATTGATGAAAAGGCCCTAATAATTCCTGCTCTCCTCTAGGGTAATTACTTACTAATTCAGAAGGAATAAATTCGGCATGTGTTACATTACATCGTCCGCCACCAGAAACCTTAACTTTTGTTAGCCCAACTTTGCCTCTTTCTAAAATACATATTTTAAACTTAGGGTTTTGCTCAGCCAGATTTATAGCTGTAAAAAACCCAGCGGCTCCTCCTCCAACTATAATGGCATTCATTTTTCTCATAATCTATCTGGGAAGTCTGAAATAATCGCATCAACACCGTAAAATTTCATCCGTTTTATAGTTTCTAAATTATTAACAGTCCATGTATTCACTTTAAACCCTCTTTTCTGCGCTTCAATAACATATTCCTTATTGAGCAATACATAATTAGGGTGGATAGCATTTGCCTTAATAGTTTCTGCAAATTTTAAAGCATCATTACTACAGACATTTGTTAATAATGCTAGTGGTATACTTTTATTTATATTACGAACTTCTTTCAACTCTTGCTTGTGAAAACTTGATATTAGGAAATCTGAATAATTCCATGATTTTTTTTTTATATATTTTTCAATAATCGCAGATGTTTCTGAGGCTGTATCTTTTCCTTTTAATTCAATATTTAATGTGTGTGTTTTATTTATAAGATTTAAAACCTCTTCTAAAGTAGGTATTTCAAAATTATTATCAATCTTTAATTTTTTTAGTTCTGAAAGGGTAAATTTTGAAATGGCTCCTTGTCCGTTGGTTATTCTATCTAAGGTTAAGTCATGAAATACAATCAATTCTCCAGAAGCACATAGATGAACATCAATTTCAATACCATCAACACCTAAATCCATAGCTTTCTGAATGGACTCTAAAGTGTTTTCTGCAACATAACCCATAGCGCCTCGATGCCCTATTTTAAGAGTTTTAATGGCGTTTTTCATAAATAAATTATGTTTGCATTGGCCGCATCAAACCTTCTTGAGCAACGGAAGCTATTAATTTACCATCTCGTGTAAATATATTCCCTCTAGAGAATCCTCTTGCGTCAGAAGCATTAGGAGATTCCATCGAATACAGTAACCAATCATCAAAATCAAAATCCCTAAAATACCACATAGAGTGATCTAAACTTGCCGTTTGGGTGTTACCCCAGTGGGCCTTACTTGCGTGAGGGTTAAGTGCTGATATTAATATATTATAATCTGAAATATAGGTTAAAATTTGTTGTTTTGTAGCTAAATCTAATTTATTAGCATTTCCTTTTAATTTAAACCAAACATCACTAAAAGGAGGTAAATCATTTCTTTCTAAAGGATTAACAATAACTGTTGGTTTAAAGTCTACTGGACGATCAATTGCAAAAAAGGCTTTCAAACTTTTTGGTAAAAAATCACCAAATTGAATTGAAATATCTGTCCAACTCATCAAATCTTCAGGCTGTTTTAAACCTGTTTTCATTTGAATTTGATGGTTATATCCTTCTTCTTTTTTATGATATGAGGCCGATAAAATAAATATTGTCTTATTTTTTTGATGAGCAGTTACACGTCTAACCGAAAAACTACCACCATCTCTTACAATGCTGACATTATAGGTTATAGGTAAATCTAAATTTCCAGCTTCAAGAAAATAGGCATGCATTGAGTGCAATACTCTTTTATTGGT
>JAHEDS010000158.1 GCA_024641135.1 Flavobacteriales bacterium | reverse complement strand
TTACAACTTTTGCTATGGGAATTGATTTTCCGTATTCAAATGCTAGATTTTCAAGGCTTGTGTAAGAAGTCTTATTTATAGTTTGAATTCAAACAAACCAATCAAACCTTAATATTTACCTAGAATAATTAGGAGACTCATTGGTAATACTAACGTCATGCGGGTGACTTTCGTTAATACCACTGGCTGTAATTTTTACAAATTGTCCTGTTTCCTTCAAGGTTTCAATATCTTTAGCACCACAATACCCCATACCGGCACGTAAACCACCAATAAACTGATGGATGCTTTCATATAACTCGCCTTTATACGGTACACGTCCCACAATACCTTCGGGCACCAGTTTTTTAATATCATCTTCCACATCCTGAAAATAGCGATCCTTACTACCTTGTTTCATGGCTTCAACAGAACCCATACCCCGGTAAGACTTAAATTTTCGCCCTTCATAAATAATGGTTTCTCCTGGAGATTCTTTGGTTCCGGCTAATAAAGAGCCTAACATAACACTATCGGCTCCAGCCGCAATAGCCTTAGGAATATCGCCAGTATATCGAATACCACCATCGGCAATCACAGGAACACCCGAACCTTTAATAGCGGCAGCAACTTCCAAAACAGCAGAAAACTGAGGAAATCCTACACCTGCAATAACACGTGTAGTACAAATTGACCCAGGCCCAATACCAACCTTTACGGCATCTGCACCTGCCTCCACTAAATATTTAGCAGCGGCGCCAGTTGCTATATTTCCAACAATGACGTCCAGTTTAGGGAATTTAGATTTTATATCCTTTAACACCGATACCACACCTTTAGTATGTCCATGTGCTGTATCAATAACCACAGCATCCACACCAGCGTTTACTAATGCCTCGGTACGATCAACCGCATCGGCAGTAACACCAATAGCTGCAGCGACTCTTAAACGACCAAAAGCATCTTTATTAGCCATGGGTTTCAGTTTAAGTTTAGTGATATCTCTAAAAGTTATTAATCCTGAGAGTTTATAGTGGTCATCAACAATAAGAAGTTTTTCAATTTTATGTTGTTGCAAAATAATTTCAGCCTCTTTTAACGATGTTCCAACAGAAGCAGTTACCAGATTTTTGCTGGTCATAACTTCTATGATAGGACGTTTGTTATCATGCTCAAAACGTAAGTCACGGTTGGTCACAATGCCTTTAAGCGTCCCCGAACCATCAACAATGGGAATACCACCAATACCATGTTCTGCCATGCTTTGCTTGGCATCTTTTACAATCGCTGTTAAAGGCAAAGTCACGGGGTCTATAATCATACCACTTTCGGCACGTTTCACTTTTCTAACTTTTAAAGCCTGAGCTTCAATTGTCATGTTTTTATGTAAGACACCTATACCACCTTCCTGTGCCATGGCAATAGCCATTTTGCTTTCGGTCACTGTATCCATAGCAGCCGAAATAATAGGAACGTTAATGGTAATATTTCTTGTAAATTTTGTTTGAATGTTCACTTCGCGAGGAAGCACTTCAGAAAATGCCGGAACTAAAAGAACATCGTCGTACGTTAAACCTTCTCCTAGAATTTTATTTTGATGTGAAGTCATGGTGCAATTATGTTATAATTGCGTGCAAATATACAATATTTAATAATAGTATACTTTAAAAATAAAGTGTAGTTAACATAAATATAACCTAGCCTGAGATAGGCAACAATTAGGATGCTTTTTGCAATAATTGTTTTAAAATAATAAGCACGGAAAGCAAAAAGGAAACCGTCATTAAGGTTCCGGAAAACATGACAATATATTTCATCCATATAATCCCACTCCACATAAAATATAAACCGCCAAAAGTAAGCACCACTGACAATAAAGGCTCCACCATTAAAAACACCTTTAAGCTTTTTTGAAGTTTAGTGATGGATACTATAAGCCCAAGTAAAAAGAAAATTACGGACATAGATAAAATATGCGAATGCACGATGGAAATCATTTCTTGATCGCTTTTTTTAAATTTCATGACTTCGGCGTCTTCATCATGCTCATTACCCAGATACTGCTCTTCGATTCCATTTGGATTTGCTGAAGAGGTTTCACCAACAAATAATAATCCGGAGAAAAAACCAATACTTAAAACAACAATAAAAACACCGATTAATGTTTTAATCTCTTTAGGAAGTGTTAACAGGAGTCCGTTTAATTCCATTACAATATTTTTTTAGAATGAAGGATTTTTAATGATTTCAATAAATTATTTATGGATTCAGTAAATGCTCTTACCGAAATAGTTGCTCCGGAGATTGCTATAATATTTTCGTTGTATTTCAAATCATCTTGTGGTGTTTTTCCAATGAATTGTTTTAACCAGCGTTTACTTCCAATTTCACCACCATATTCTTCCCTGTAAATTAAAACCTTGGCTTTTATTACCACTAAATCCTTATCTAACAAGACGAGGTAATCAAACTGTGCGGTTTTACTGGCTGCCTGAGAAACATAGGCATATGCGATAAACGTAGTGTCCGATTCAATTTTAAATAAATGGTCTTCTCCAAATCTCGAAGGCAAGGTTTGCTCTATTTCGGTAGGGATTGCAACACTTTTTAAATCAAAATTTTCTAAACTAAAGGTCTCGGTAATTTCTTTGTTAATTTTCTTTTCGAGGTTTTGCGGCAAACCAAAAGAAAACAGCGAAAAACCAATAACCAACACTATGCTTTTTTTGAATCTCATAAAATATAAATTAGTAATACCATTTATAGGGCATGACGACCATTTAGACTGTATCCTCATCATGCCCTAATATATTAAATACTTTTAGAACCAAACACCTAAACCAAAATTTAGTCGGTTATCAACATTGGATCCTGATAATGCATTATCTCTAATTTGATAATCTCCTTTAAATACTACACCAGGAGCTATATGGTAACTTAAACCAAAAGTCACATCTTTTCTATTATACGCATCATTTCTTATTAATGACCCAGCAGTATCTGCATGTGTATCATATTTTTCATATCTTAAAAATGCAAATAATCGTTGTTGTTTCGATTGCGGTAACAAATTATAAGCCCCTTCAACATAATAACCTTGCATTGCACTTCCTAAATCCTTACCTGTTAA
>JAHEDS010000017.1 GCA_024641135.1 Flavobacteriales bacterium | reverse complement strand
AGTGTTTATACACCCTTAAAAACGAAAACGCCACTATCTGTTTTTGTGGGTGCTATACCAGGTGCAATTCCATTTATGTTGGGTTGGGTTGCTGCAACAAATGATTTTGGAATTGAACCAGGTACATTATTTGCTTTGCAATTTTTTTGGCAATTTCCTCATTTTTGGTCAATTGGCTGGTTTCTGTTTGACGATTATAAAAAAGGAGGCTTTTTTATGTTGCCAACAGGAAAGCAAGATAAAGGAACAGCTGTTCAGGTAATAATGTATACTGTCTGGACCATTTTGGTGTCCATAGTGCCTGTATTTGGATTTACCGGAAAATTGCATTTGTCAATTGTGTCAGCGTGTATTGTGTTTTTATTGGGTTTAGGCATGTTGTTTTATGCAATACAATTATTTAAAAAAATGACAACCAAGGCAGCCAAACAACTCATGCTTGCGAGTGTATCTTATATTACACTTGTTCAAATAGTATATGTAATTGATAAATTTTTAAGATAATCATGGATTTAACTCAGGGAACTATAATAGAAAAAAATAGAAGAGCAAAAAAAATGATGCTTTGGTTTGCTATCATTTCTCTTATTATGTCATTTGCGGCTTGGACCAGTGCTTTTATTGTTAGTAGTTCAAGACCAGATTGGTTGAAAGACTTTCAACTACCTAATTCTTTTATCTTGAGTACGGTTTTTATAATGTTTAGTAGTGTGTCATTCATATTAGCCAAAAGAGCATTAAAAAGAGAAAATAATAAAGCAATTACTATTTGGTTACTAGTAACATTGGTTTTGGGTGTTGCTTTTATATATAATCAGTTTGTTGGATTTCAGCAGATTATTAATCAAGGGTATAATTTTACAGGACCAACAAGTAATGTAACGATGTCTTACATTTATTTAATAGCAATGGTGCATATTGTACATGTGGTTGTTGGGTTAATTTGCTTATTGGTAGTAATTTATAATCATTTTAAACAAAAGTATAATGTAGCTAATATGTTAGGATTTGAACTGGCAGCAACATTTTGGCATTTTATTGATATACTTTGGATTTATCTCTTTTTGTTTTTATATTTTGTGAGATAATTTGTTTTAATAATTATTTTCTTATACTTACATTAAATTTATTTTTTTTGGTGATTTTTGAATTTTAGACTTGTATATTTCGCTAGATAAATAAAATGTTTATTTTTGTGCAACTTTTAAAAACTAAATGCTACTTATGGGTACTACAGTTGTAAATACTGGAACAGAAGGTAAAACTTGGGGAGGAGGCAACCAGCCTTTAAAAGCAAGTTATGGAAAAATGATGATGTGGTTTTTCATTGTTTCAGATGCCTTAACATTCTCTGGGTTTTTAGCAGCCTACGGATTTTCAAGATTTAAGTTTATAGAAACTTGGCCTATTGCAGATGAGGTATTTACACACGTGCCTTTTTTACACGGACAAGAATTACCAATGATATATGTGGCGTTTATGACGTTCATATTAATTATGTCTTCTGTTACGATGGTTTTAGCGGTAGATGCTGGGCACCATTTAAATAAAGGGAAGGTAACCATATATATGTTTTTAACGATTATTGGAGGTCTAATTTTCGTAGGTTCACAAGCATGGGAATGGGCCACTTTTATTAAAGGTGATTTTGGAGCTATCCAAACCAAAGGAGGAAATATTCTTCAGTTTGTTGACAATAATGGACATCGTGTAGCATTAAGAGATTTTGTAGTTGCCGGTCCTCATGAAAGAGAGCGTTTAGATCGTAATGAAGGAGTATGGTTTATGAGTGAAGGAACATTACCGACATATACTGTTGAAGAAGTTGTGAGTGGTTTAGAATCGCATGAAAATATTTTAGTTAGAACACAGGATATTAATGAACATGGTCATAAAACCATCCTTTCGAGAGAAGAATCATTAAAACAAATAAAACTAAACGGGAAACACGTAGTAGAAGGAGCTAATTTGCATGTAAATGAATATGGTTCGCCACTATTTGCTGACTTTTTCTTCTTTATTACTGGATTTCACGGTTTTCACGTATTTTCAGGAGTTATAATTAACATTATAATCTTCTTTAATGTGATTTTAGGAACTTATGAGAAGCGTAAGAGCTATGAAATGGTTGAAAAGGTTGGATTATATTGGCACTTTGTAGATTTAGTTTGGGTATTTGTATTTACATTCTTCTACCTAGTTTAATTGAAATTATATAATTAGAAATGGCACACGCACATAAATTAGAAATATTAAGAGGTTTAATTAAATTTAAATCCAATACTCAGAAAATTTGGGGTGTTTTAGTTTTATTGACTATTGTAACTTCAGTTGAAGTTGTTTTAGGAATTATAAAACCAGAAGCTTTATCTGGTCACTTTTTAGGAATGAAAATTTTAAACTGGATTTTCATTATTTTAACTTTAGTAAAGGCTTACTACATTACATGGGACTTCATGCACATGAGAGATGAAACCCCAGCTTTAAGACGTATGGTAGTTTGGACAACTATTTTCTTGATTTTATATTTACTGTTTATATTACTGCAAGAAGGAGGGTATATTCAAGAAGTGTATACATCGGGATATCTTAAAAGAGATTTTTAAAAAAAGGAATAGTACACATAATACTGTGTTAAAAGATACGATAAAGGTGGTTTTTTAAACCACCTTTATTTATTTTTGCTATTCATAATTTAAGACGTTATCGTGAACGTAAAAAAAGTTAAACGCTATATAGTACTAGGAATTTTGTTCTTTCTTCCTGTAACTTTTCTTTTGTTTTTATATCCTGCAACACATAATTATAACCCGTTAGATATTGTAAATAATCCGGTTGTGGATTTAAAACATTTTAAATCTGCTTCAAATGAGCACATTCTGTTAAAAGATCATATAACGATACTAGGTTTTTTTGGCGAAAACCCTATGGATTATGTTATTGCAGCATCCAATTTAAAAGAATTGGTATATGATAAATTTAAAGGATTTAAAAAATTTCAAATTGTCATTGTACTTCCTGAAGGAACACAAAATAGTGCTGAACAACTTCAAAAGGAAATTAACACGTATGAAGATATGAGGTTTTGGCATTTTGTTTATGGAGAGCCTCAAGCTATACATTTATTATATAATAGTTTAAAATTTGATTCTGAACTAAATAAGACTTTGGCAACTAATTCAGTTTTCATTATTGATAAGGATTTAAATCAGAGAGGACGTATTGATGATAGAACAGATAATGAGATTTCTAAACACGAACCGGTTTATGGAATAAGTTCTTATGATTGTATTGAGGTTGCTGAAATAAAGAATAAAATGAGTGAGGATATGCGCATTTTATTTACTGAATATAGACAAAAAAGAAAAGGAGATTTTGATTCTACCACAAGAAGAGCTAATGATTTAATAGAACATGATGAAGAAAACTAATTATTCGTATATAGGTATTTCATTCGTGATTTTAGTTTTTGGAATTTATTTTATTCCCAAAATAATTGACAGAATAAATACTGAAGATGTATCAAGAAATGAAAGTAGAACAGATTTTGTTGATAAAAATAAATTATCTGATTTAGCATTTATTGAGATAAATGGAGAACCTAAAAAAGTACCTGAATTTAGTTTTATTAATCAAAACGGAAAAGTAATTAGTAACAAGGATTATGAAGGGATGGTTTATGTTATTGAGTTCTTTTTTACAACATGTCCAACGATTTGCCCAAGGATGAATGCTAACTTGATTCAAGTTCAAAATTCATTTTTAGAATACAAAAATTTTGGCGTAGCCTCATTTACTATAAATCCAGAGTACGATACCGTTCAAATATTAAAAGAGTATGCAGACAATTATGGCGTCACAAATCCAAACTGGAATTTAATGACAGGAGACCAGTTAGCTATTTATAAATTAGCAAATGAAGGGTTTAATTTATACACAGCTAAAGATGAGTCTGTTGAAGGAGGGTTTGAGCATTCAGGAAATTTTGCATTGATTGATAAAAATGGATTTATAAGATCTAGAGTCGTGAATGGTAATCCTATTATTTTTTATAATGGTATGATTTCACAATCAGAAAAAGTAGATGAAGAAGGTATGCCAGAAGAAATAACTATATTAAAGGAAGATATAATTAAACTTTTAAACGAATAATGAAACAGGACAGTTTATCCGCTGAAAAAAAATACAATATTTGGATAGTAATTCTTTCGATTATAATTCCGGTTGTTGTAGCCATATTGTTTGGTGTTAATTTACGTGAATTAGGATTTGATGTACAGCCTCTAACTTTTTTACCTCCTATTTATGCCTCTATAAATGCGGTTACTGCCTTGGTTTTAGTGATGGCTTTTATTGCTGTTCAAAATAAAAAAATTACACTTCACAAAAGATTAATGCAATTTGCCATTTGTTTGTCATTAGTGTTTTTAGTAATGTATGTGGCTTATCATATGACAAGCGATTCAACTAAATATGGAGGGGAGGGTGTAATGAAATATGTTTATTATGTCATTTTGATATCACATATATTAATGTCAATAATTGTTATCCCATTTGTGCTGATAACCTATGTAAGAGGAATTACAAATAATATTGAAAGGCATAAAAAAATAGCTAAAATTACATTTCCCTTATGGTTTTATGTTGCAATTACCGGTGTTGTTGTTTACATAATGATTTCTCCTTATTATGCTTAATAATAAAACTTATACCGTTTTTTTTATACTGATGACAGTAACCATTACTGCTCAAGCACAATGCGCCATGTGCCGGGCTGTTTTAGAAACGGAAGAAGGATCTGGGATGGCTGAAGGCATAAATGATGGTATCATTTATTTAATGGTAATACCATATCTACTAATAGCCGGTATTGGAATTATTATTTATAAAAAATTCTTTCAAACTAAGAAGAATTAATTCTCATTTGTTTTGTAACAATTTATCATTAAAACAGTCTTATTTGTTCAGAGATTAAGACTTTCTTAACAGTTCCTACGGTGTCTTAAGGAATTGTTTTAACTATTTTTGTAGATATAAAGATTGATTAATGATACAAATCAAAGATTTGCATAAGTCCTACCAAATGGGTAGCAATTCCCTTCATGTGTTAAAAGGAATTAATTTTAATGTGAAGGAAGGGGAAATGGTTTCCATAATGGGGTCTTCGGGTTCTGGAAAATCAACATTACTTAATATCATAGGAATTTTGGATGAAGCAGATTCTGGTTCTTATATGCTAGATGGTGTTCCAATCAAAAATTTAAATGAAAAGGTTGCTGCAAATTATAGAAATAAATTCTTAGGGTTTATTTTTCAGTCCTTTAATCTTATCAATTATAAATCGGCTTTAGATAATGTGGCAATGCCATTATATTACCAAGGAATAAAGCGTAAAGAGCGCATTGAAAAAGCAGAATATTATCTTGAAAAAGTGGGGTTATCTCCGTGGTCACACCATTTACCAAGTGAATTATCTGGCGGACAAAAACAGCGCGTAGCAATTGCAAGAGCTTTAGCTAGTGATCCTAAAGTTTTACTAGCTGATGAGCCTACAGGCGCATTGGATTCCAAAACTTCACAAGAAGTTATGGAATTAATACAAGGAATTAATGACGAAGGGAAAACTATTTTGATTGTCACACATGAGCATGATATAGCTCAAATGACTAAGCGGATTGTACATTTAAAAGACGGAATCATTATAGATGATGCTCCGGTAAAACAAGTTAGAGCTTCTTTATATGTTTGATATAGAGCGTTGGCAGGAAATATTCGAAACGTTAAGCAAAAATAAACTGCAAACCTTTTTAACAGGACTTTCAGTAGCTTCTGGTATTTTTATTTTAGTAATTCTTTTGGGTTTTAGTTCTGGTATTCAAAATGGGGTAACTTCAGAATTTGAAAAAGATGCAACTAATCAAATAAATATATGGACAGGTAGAACAACAAAGGAATATAAAGGATTAAACCCTGGCCGATATATTCAATTGAAAAATGCTGATTTCAATAAGATATCTACTGAATATGATGAATTTCTAGAATATAAATCCTCCAATTATATGATTTGGAGAGCCCTCGTAAATTATGGTAAGGAGTCCAATAATTATCGGGTTTGGGGCTCTATGCCAGATTATCAGTTTATTGAAAATTCAGATATTGTCCAAGGAAGGTATATCAATGAATCAGATGTAAATAACGCTAGTAAAGTGGCTGTTATAGGCAATAAAGTAAAGCTGGATTTATTTAAAAGTGAAGATCCATTAGGAAAATATGTATCAGTTTATGGAATAAATTTTAAGATTATTGGTGTATATCGTGATCCGGGAGGTGAAGATGAAGAAAGTCAATTGTATATTCCGCTTACAACCGCTCAAAAATCGTTTAACGGAGGTGATCGGATTAATAATATGAGTTACACCATAAAAATGCCTAAAAAATTTAGTGAAGGGGTAAAACTTTCCGAAAATATTGCCTTAGCTATTGAAACAAATTTAAAACAGATGCAAATGGTTGCGCCAAATGATTTAGGCGCCATAAGAGTAAACAATAATTTAGAAGAAGCTCAAAAGATATACTCTCTGGTAGATGCGATAAAACTCATCTTTTGGTTTGTGGGAATTGGTACTATCATTGCAGGGGTTGTTGGCGTTGGTAACATTATGCTAATAATAGTTAAAGAGCGTACCAAAGAGATTGGTATTAGAAAGGCTTTGGGTGCTCAACCTATGTCAATTGTAGGTATGATTTTACAAGAAGCTATTTTTGTTACGATGTTTTCTGGAATGTTTGGACTGATTTTAGGATTGATTTTATTGGAAGCAGTTGGGCCATTGATTCAAAATGATTTTATAAAATATCCACAGGTAGATTTTAACACCGCGATAACAACCGTATTCATTCTGGTTGTTGCGGGTGCATTTGCTGGGTTTTTTCCAGCTTACAGAGCAGCCAAAATTAGACCGATAATAGCTTTAAGAGACGAATAGTATGTTTAACAAAGATAGGTGGAACGAAATATTAGAAGCATTAAATGCCAATAAATTTAGAACATTTTTAACGGCGTTTGGGGTGTTTTGGGGTATATCCATTCTTGTTTTACTTTTAGCATTAACCAACGGATTGCAAAAAGGCGTGGTTTCAAGTTTTGGAAATTTTGCTGCTAATTCTTCATTTATTTATGTGCGAGGAACGACAATGCCTTATAAGGGATTGCCTAAAAACAGACGTTTTAATCTAGATTTAGGTGATGTTGAAGCGATGAAAGAACAAATTCCTGAAATAAAATATGTGTCTCCTCAAAATAGACTTGGAGGTTATATGGGAGCAAATAATGTAACAAGAGGCAGTGAAACTGGTGCTTTTCAAGTGGAAGCACATGTGCCTGATTACATTTTGCAAAATCCGATGGATATACTTCAAGGGCGATTTATTAGTCAATCAGATTTGAATGCAAAACGTAAAGTTTGTGTCATAGGTACTGGGGTTGTAAAAACGTTATATGATAAAAATGAAGAAATCATTGGTTCATATATTAAAATTAACGGTGTTAATTTTATGGTTATTGGAACGTTTAAGTATAGTACCAGTCGAGGAGATGTCCAAGAAGAAGTCAATACTATATTAGCTCCATTTACAACTTTTGGTCAAGTATTTAATTTTGGAGATAAAGTTGGATGGATGGGCATAACTGCGATTGATGAAGTAAGCATAAGTGATTTAAAACCAAAAATTTTAAACATTTTAAAAACAAGACATACAGTTAATCCGGTTGATGATTTTGCTTTTGGTTATCATGATCTTTCTGAAGAATATGCACGTGTGAATGGGCTTTTTAGCATCTTGACTTTTGTTGGTTATTTTGTAGGGGCATTAATTCTTATGTCCGGTATTATAGGCATCAGTAATATCATGTTAATAGTAGTAAAAGAACGCACAAAAGAAATAGGTATTAGAAGAGCTTTGGGGGCAACACCTTGGGTAGTGAAAGCACAAATTCTTCAAGAGAGCCTTATTTTAACAATTATTTCTGGAATGGTGGGTATTTCATTTGCTGCAGGAGTAATTTGGCTAATGAATTATGCTTTGGATTTAAATGGTCCAGTAGATAATTTTTCAAACCCAAGTGTAAGTATGACAGTTGTTTTTACAGCACTTATCATATTAGTTGTTTCAGGGATTTTAGCGGGATTAATTCCTGCTAATAGTGCAACTAAAATGAAGCCAGTAGACGCATTAAGACTAGAATAAATTTATATAATCATCAAAAAATGAAAAGAATTAGAACAGTAATTATTTTATTACTAATAGTAGCAACTTTTGTTACAGCATTAATTTACTTATGGAGAAAAAATCAGGAAGATCCAATAAACTATGCTTCCGAATCTCCGACCATGCAAACCATTATAGTTAAAACGATGGCAACTGGTAATATCGTTCCAAAAGAGGAGGTTTTAATTAAATCAAATATTTCTGGGGTTATTGAAGAGGTTTATATTGAAGCGGGAGAGTATATAAAGTCTGGGGATTTGATAGCAAAAATTAGAGTTATCCCAAATGTTTCATCATTAACAAGTGCTAAAAATAGCATAGCAACAAATCAAACAGCTTTAGAGACAGCTCAAATTAATTTGCAAACACAGCAAGCAAATTATGATCGCCAGAAGGCATTATTTGATAAAGGCATTATTTCCGCCAACGATTTTGAAGGCATAAATAATTCGTTTTTACAAGCTAAGCAAAGCGTTGAGCAATCAAAAATTAATTTGACTTCTGCCAGACAAAATTATGATATTATAAAAACAGGAACTACAAGTGGATTAGGCAATATTGCTCAAACTTTAGTAAGAGCTACTATTTCTGGAATGGTTTTAGATGTTCCGGTGAAAGAAGGTAACCAGGTTATTGAAGCTAATAATTTTAATGAAGGAACCTCTATTGCTTCGCTGGCAGATGTAAAAAAAATGATTTTTGAAGGAAATGTTGATGAGAGTGAAGTGGGAAAAATAAAAGAAGGATTACCTTTAGAAATTACTGTTGGAGCAATTGAAAATAAAAAATTTGATGCTGTATTAGATTATATAGCTCCAAAAGGATTGGCTGAAAATGGGGCTATACAATTTGAAATTAAAGGAAGTATTAAATCGATTGACTCTACATTTATTCGAGCAGGTTTAAGTGCAAATGCTTCGATTATTCTTGATAAAGCTCAAGATGTATTAGCAATTAGAGAAGCACTTGTTCAGTATGATCGTGAAACAAAAAAACCTTATGTTGAGCTTGAAGTCGGTGATCAAAAATTTGAACGAAAAGACATTGAAATAGGGATTAGTGATGGTATCTTTGTGGAAGTAAAAAACGGGGTTTCTAAAACTGATAAAATAAAAGTGTGGAATCAAATTCAAGGTATTCCAGGTTATGTTCAAAATAATTAATTTAATTGTAACACTTTCGCAATTACGTAGACCAATATTTTACATATGAAAAAAGTATTCTTATTACTAGTAGTTTTATTAGCGGTTAAAATACAAGCTCAAGAAAACAAATGGACACTTAGGGCTTGTGTAGATTATGCTATAGAAAATAATATAACCGTCAAACAAAGCGAATTAGATTTAAAAGCATCTGAATTAAATAAAAAAGATGCCATTGGAAATTATCTTCCATCAGTAAATGCTTCTGGAAATCATTCCTGGAATGTGGGGTTAAACCAAAATATAACAACTGGTATTTACCAAAACATTACAACTCAATATTCTTCTTTAGGATTAAACACAAATATTGATATATACGGAGGTCTAAGGAATTTATATCAGTTAAATCGTGCTAGGTTAGACGTATTAGCATCTCAATACAAATTGGATGATATGAAGGATAATATTGCGCTAATGGTAGCCAATTCTTTTCTTCAAATACTTTTTAATAAAGAACAGTATAAAGTTTTATTAAACCAATACGAGATTTCAAAAGAAGATTTAAATAGAACCAATGAATTGGTTGAAGTTGGATCGTTACCAAAAGGGGATTTATTGGAAATACAAGCGACTATTGCCTCTCAAGAACAGCAAATTGTAAATGCTGAAAATGCAATTTTAATAGCAAAAATTCAATTAGCTCAAATATTATTAATTAAAGATTATACCACATTTGATATTGTAGATACGGGGTATGAAGTACCAAATACATTTATACTTGACGAGTCTCCTGAAACTATAATTAATAAAGCCAAGGAAGCACGTTACGATATTAAAATTGCTGAAAATAATGCTGAGATGGCCGAATATGATTTAAAAATGGCTAGATCAGCATATCAACCTACATTAAGAGGATTTCTGGGGTATAATACCAGAGCATCATATAGCGATCAAATTACGGGTACAGAGCTTGATCCAGACAATCCAACTTCAACAGTACAAATTGGTGAAGTTCAATCTTCTGGTGAGCCAGTAATAGCTCAAAAAGAAAATAGAATTCCTGTAATAAGTGGACCAGATCCTTTATTTGATCAGTTTAGTGTAAACGATGGTTACAACTACGGTTTTTCTTTAAGTATTCCAATTTTTAATGGTTTTTCTGTTAGAAATAATGTAAAAAGAAATAAACTTAATGTAGACCGCTCCAAATATCAATTGGAACAGGCTAATCTAGATATTGAAACCAATGTTTATCAGGCTTATAATGATGCAAAAGGTGCTTTAAAAGCTTATGAAGCAGCTCAAAAAACACTACTCGCAAGGAAAGAAGCATTTGATTATTCTAAAGAGCGGTATAATGTTGGTTTATTAAATGCATTTGATTATAACCAATCTCAAAGCAGATTTGAACTAGCAGAGAGTGAAGTTGTTCGCACAAAATATGATTATATATTTAAACTTAAAGTGTTAGAATTCTATTTTGGAATTCCAATAACGGATATAAATTAATTAAAATGAGTAAGAAATCCCTAATTATTATAGTATCAATTACGGTTGTTTTATTAATTGCTTTAATTGGTGGTAAAAAAGCTGGATGGTTCGGTAAAAGTGGTAATTTCAAGGAAATAGAAACCAAAAAAATCACAAGAGTAGATATTATTGAAACAGTTTCTGCTACTGGAAAAATCCAACCGGAAGTAGAAGTTAAAATTTCCAGTGAAGTTTCAGGAGAAATTATAGAATTACCAATTATTGAAGGGCAACAAGTAAAAAAAGGCGATTTACTCGTTCGTATTAATCCAGACATTTATCAATCTAGTTTAAATAGAGTTCAGGCATCTTTACAGAATGTAAAAGCAAATTTAAACCAGGCAGAAGCCTCTTTAAAAGAAGCGAAAGCAAGTTACGAAAGAAATAAGCAACTTTTTGAAAAAGGCATTATTTCTAAGTCAGATTGGGATAAGGCAGTATCGAGTTATGAAATTGCATTAGCCAATAGAGAGTCTGCATATTTTAGTGTAAAAAGTGCTAGTGCCACAGTAAATGAAGCGTTTGATAATTTAAACAGGACTACTATTTATGCGCCTATGGATGGCACAATTTCTAAATTAGATGTAGAACTAGGAGAACGTGTTGTTGGAACACAACAAATGGCGGGAACTGAAATTTTACGAGTTGCTAATTTATCTAATATGGAAGTTGAAGTGGATGTCAATGAAAACGATATTGTAAAAGTTAACATTGGCGATTCTACTATTGTTGAAGTTGATGCCTATTTAAAAAAACAATTTAGTGGTGTTGTTACGGAAATTTCCAATTCTGCAGATGGGGTATTAACTGCCGATCAGGTGACTAATTTTAAAGTAAAAGTTAGAATTACTGAAGAGTCTTATAAAGACCTGGTAGAAGGAAAACCAAAATATTATTCTCCTTTCAGACCGGGAATGACTGCTACAGTTGATATTATTACCAATCAAAGGGATAATGCAATTAACGTTCCAATAAGTGCCATCGCTATTAAAACGGATACAACTACTGCCAAAAAGAGCAAAACAAAAGATATTGAGAATCTTAATGAAAGTCAAGAGAAATTTGAATGTGTGTTTATTAAGAATGGAGATACTGCAGAGCTTCGAGTTGTAAAAACGGGTATACAAGATGATTCTAATATTGAAATCACTTCTGGATTAGAAGAAGGAGACGAAGTAATTGTCGGTCCCTATAATGTTGTAACCAAAACACTTAAAAATGGCGATAAGGTTCAATTAAAAGCCAAGGTTAGCGACGAAAGTGAAAATAATGACTAAAGTGATACCATTTGGCAATAATACTTAATATAGAAACTGCTACTACGAATTGCTCAGTCTCTTTATCAAAAGAAGGGAAGGCCATAGTTGTAAAAGAAGATTACGATAAAAATTATTCTCATGCAGAACGACTTCATGTTTACATAGATGAGGTTTTAAAAAGCGCCAATATTGAGCCAAATCAATTGGATGCGATAGCGATAAGTAAAGGCCCGGGATCTTATACCGGTTTACGAATAGGAGTTTCAGCAGCCAAGGGACTTTGTTTTGCTTTAGAAAAGAAATTAATTTCAATTTCAACTTTAGAAGCATTAGCACATCAGGTTAAAATAAATGATGGAGTTATTGTTGCTATGCTTGACGCCAGAAGGATGGAGGTTTATGCGGCTGTTTTTGATTCAAAATATAATCAAATTAGAGAAACAGTGGCTGAGATTTTGAACGAATCATCATATAACACTTATCTAGAAAAAGGAAAGGTATATTTTATTGGGAATGGTGTAGAAAAAACAAAATCATTAATTTCACATCCAAACGCGGTATTTATTGAAAACAAATTGCCTTCTGCTAATGAAATGGGTTTATTAGCCAATATTAAATACAAAAAAAGCGACTTTGAAAATGTCGCCTATTTTGAGCCCTATTATTTAAAGGATTTTGTTGCTTTAAAATCTAAATCTTAAATGTTTTTTCTTATTTCTACTTGATGTGGATATGGTATTTCAATACCAGCTGCGTCCAAGGCTTCTTTTGTCAATTCGGTAACTTCGAAATAAACCGTCCAGTAATCTGCTGTTTCACACCATGGTCTAACAGCGAAATTTATAGAACTGTCTGCCAATTCAAGTAAATTAACAGTAGGGGCAGGATCATTTAAAACTTTGGGATGAGAAGTTAAAATAGTCATTAAAATCTCTTTAGTTTTTTTTATATCTGAATCATAAGCCACCCCAAACACTAAATCAACTCTGCGAGTTCCTTCAGTAGAATAATTAACAATATTTCCATTTGACAAGGAGCCGTTAGGAATAATAATTTCTATATTGGAAAGGCCTGTAAGTTTAGTAGTGAAAATTTCTATTTCTTTAACAACTCCCTTTTGACCCTGTGCTTCTATTAAATCACCAATTTTAAAGGGTTTAAAAATCATAATCAAAACACCTCCGGCAAAATTTCCTAATGATCCTTGAAGCGCTAACCCTATAGCTAAACCTACAGAAGCAAGTAAAGCAGCAAAAGAAGTTGTTTCAATACCAGCGTTACTTAACACCACAATAATTAAAACAATTTTTAAACCCCAGCTAATTAAGTTGGTTAAAAACTTTTTAAGACTAATCTCATAGTCCCTTTTGTCCATTGTTTTTCTTAATCCTTTAAGAATAATCTTTATGGCCCAAGACCCAAAAATCCAGATTAAAATGGCCAATAAGAAATTTGGCCCAAAAGTCATAATTAAGTTATAACCCGTTTCAGCCCATTTTTCGATATTCATATTTTTTTATTTTTCAATGAAGTACAAAGTTAAAAACTAAATAATTCTATTTATAGCGATTTAGCACAAATCTCAATTTATTCTGGTATCTATAAAAATAATATGGTAATTAGGGCCAATAAAGCAGGGATTCCCTGAACATAAAATAATTGTATTTTTTTTGTTGAAAAGGCCCCAAAGATACCAGCAATAATTACGCAGATTAAAAAGAAAACAGAAAAATGATAATCTTTAAGGATGATTGAATAGATTAAGCCTGCGGCTAAAAATCCATTATATAGTCCTTGATTAGCAGCCAGAACTTTAGTGTCTTCCGCATATTCTTTAGACTTTAAACCAAACGTTTTTATGCCCTTAGGTTTAGTCCATAAAAACATTTCTAAAACTAAAAAATAGATATGTTCGAAGGCAACAAGACTTATTAAAAATGTTTTTAAAAATATCATGAAATTATTAATTTAATGGCTTCATCAGCCGTTTTTACGGGTAATTTACATGCGTTATCTACACAAACATAAATTAGTGTTTCGCCTTGAGAATATCTGTTTTTTAATAAAGGTAAATTACTATTTAAAGCGGTTCCAGCAATTAGTTTATTTGGAATATATCTTTTATTTAATTCAGAAATTTTGGAGAGGGCATCTTTCCCTACAAAAGCAATTTCGAAATAAGGATGTGTATAATTCAACATCAAATCTAACCAGTTTGAAAAACCGGAACCATAATCTTGAATCTCAGGTTTGACATTATTTAACATGGTTAGGCCTGTTTTTCTATAATGGGTATTATCAAAATAATGAGCTAATTTAAATAAGTTTTTTGCCATGACGGAATTACTTGCCGGAATTACATTATCACGGTATTCTAGACTTCTAGATACCAGTGCCTCATCTTCATTAGAAGTGAAATAAAACATGCTACTTTTTGCATCGAAAAAATGGTCAAACGTATAATTTGTTAAATTTCTTGCAGTGATTAACCATTGCTCATCTATAGTATTTTCATAAAGACTTATAAAGGCATCAATGGTTGTTGCATAATCTTCCAAATAACCATTAATTGTGCTTTTGCCATTTTTAAAATTATGATTTAAACCACCATCTTCACGTAATTGACTGTTTAATATGAAATTAGCATTTTTTAATGCCGTATTTAAATACTCTTCATTTCCAAAAACACGGTAGGCATCAATATATCCTTTAAGCATAATGGCATTCCAGGAGGTTAATGTTTTGTCATCTAGTCGAGGTTTTGGTTTTTGGTTCCGGATAGTAAGTAATAATTGAATCCAGTTATTTTTCTTTTCTGTAAGAAGCGCTTCAGTTATTTTATATTTTTTAATAATGACATCATCAGAATCATTTCTAATGAGTACATAATTGTTATGTTCCCAATGACCATAACTATTGATGTTATAATAGTCTGAAAAAAGTGAGTAATCTTCTTTTAGAAGGGTTTTTAGTTCTTCTTCTTGCCAGACATAATAGGCGCCTTCTTCAAGTTCTCCGTCTTTATTGTTGCTGTCAGCATCAAGAGAAGAATAAAAAGCACCGTTTTTATCGGTCATTTCACGTTTAGTATATTCTAAAGTTTGGACAACAACATGCTTGTATAATTCATTTTTTGTGATGAGATAAGCATCTGAATATAAGCTTACAAGCTGACCATTATCATAAAGCATTTTTTCAAAGTGTGGAACATGCCATTTAGTATCGACAGAATATCTTGAAAATCCACCACCAATGTGATCAAACACACCTCCATATGCCATTTTTGTAAGGGTGTAATTCACATAATTCTGGAGGGTCTTGTCGTTGTTTTGATAGGCATATCTGAGTAAAAAATGATAGTTATTCGGCATCATAAATTTTGGAGCTCTGTTCATGCCACCATCTTTAAAATCAAAATGGTTTGACCAATTTTTGACAGTTTTAGTGATGAATTTTAATTCAAAAATTGGATCATCAGTATTTAAACTTACCACATCCATATTTTTAATTCCTTGCTCTAGTTTATCAGCATACTCAAAAATTTTTTCAGGGGTTTCTTCATATATTTTAGAGATTTGATTTAACGCACTTATCCATTGCGCTTTTTTAAAATAGGTTCCACCCCAAAATGGTCTGCCATCAGGTAAGGCAATGACATTCATTGGCCATCCACCTCTGCCGGTCATTAATTGTACTGCATTCATGTAAACCTGATCAATATCTGGTCGTTCTTCTCGGTCTACTTTCACATTTATAAAATGTTTATTCATGACTTGAGCAACTAAACTATCTTCAAAACTTTCATGTTCCATAACATGGCACCAATGGCAAGCGGCATAGCCCACACTAATTAATAACAATTTATTTTCAGTCTTGGCAAGTTGTAAGGATATATTATTCCAAGCTTGCCAGTCTACTGGATTATGGGCATGCTGTAACAGATATGGACTTGTTTCATGTATTAGTTTATTCGTATGTGCATGTGTCATTTTAGGAGATGTAGAGTTTTTACAGTTTTCAATAAAATAATAAGTATTAAAACTATGAAATTCGTTATTCGAATATGTTTAAAATTACGGAAAAATTATTCAAAAAAAAGCACTCTTATTCCAGAGTGCTTTTTAAATCGCTATGATATATAAATAGATTTATCCGTTAATGGCTTCCACAGTTTCAACCTTATCTTTAAGCATTTCTTTCAGCATATTTTCAATGCCACTTTTTAACGTATATGTTGACGACGGACAACCGCTACATGCCCCTTGAAGCATTACTGATACTTTTTTGCTTTGAGCATCATAAGAAATAAATTGAATATTTCCACCATCGCTCGCAACAGCAGGTTTAACATATTCTTCAAGGATATTTATAATGTCTTTTGAAGTATCATCAAGTGATTCAAAATGAGCATCTTTTTGAGCCTCTTTGGACTTTAAAGATTGAGTTGCTCCAGTATTTACAATGTCTTTTCCTTTTTCAATATAGCTTCTTATGAATTCGCGAAGTTCCATGGTTATGTCCTGCCATTCTGCTACATCATATTTGGTAATAGAAACATAATTTTCGTCGATAAATACACTTTTAACAAATGGAAAATGAAATAACTCTGTCGCCATTGGTGATTCTTTAGCTTCATCAATAGAAGTGAATTCAAATAAAGAAGTGACTAATTTTTTATTTGCAACAAATTTTATAACTGCTGGATTTGGTGTGCTTTCAGCGTAAACTGTTATCGGTGTTTTTTTTGAGGTTTTCGAATCTTCAATTACGACACCTCCATCATTAAGATAAGTTTCAATTTGTTCAGCAACTTCATCCTGAACATCTACCCATTCAACAATGCTATAACGCTCAAGGGCTATAAAATTCCAAGAGATATAAACTTTTTTAACAAATGGTAAATAAAATAATTGCTGCGCTAATGGAGAAGCTTTTGCCTCGTCAATATTGTCAAATTCAAAGCTTTGATGTTTGGTAATAATTTGATTGATTTCAAATTTTACAATGGTATTATTTGA
Source organism: Flavobacteriales bacterium (assembly GCA_024641135.1). Taxonomy (GTDB): domain Bacteria; phylum Bacteroidota; class Bacteroidia; order Flavobacteriales; family Flavobacteriaceae; genus Yeosuana. The sequence goes on along the minus strand of JAHEDS010000017.1, from coordinate 20,263 downwards.
TGTTTCTTGCACAGAAACCTTGAAAGTATTCATTTTAGCTAATTTTTGGTAAAAATACAAAAGATAACTTTACTTATGTATATATTTGAAGTTTGTTGGAGATTATAATATCAATACAATATTGGGGCTATTTAGTATTTCTTATGTGTGATTTTAATGCATCAACGAGTTTAATGAGTCTAGAACTCTAGTTTGAAATAAACAATATGAAATTTTTAAATTTCTTTTTTTTAATTAGTACAGTTTTATTTTCTAAGATTGCAATTTCTCAAGAGGGTTTGCCTATTTATACAGATTATCTAACTGATAATTATTATCTGATTCATCCTTCTATGGCAGGAGTTGCGAATTGTGCGAAGGTAAGACTTACGGCCCGACAACAATGGTTTGGTCATGAGGATGCACCAAAACTATTAACATTGAGTATTAATGGACGAATTGGTGATACACCATCTGCTGTTGGAGGTATTTTATATACTGATAAAAATGGTTATCACTCACAAACTGGCGCTTATGTTACTTATGCACATCATTTAATGTTTTCGAGAAGCGAAATCGATTTAAATATGCTGTCATTTGGTTTAAGTGCTGGGTTTATTCAATATAAATTAGATGAAACAACATTTTTGTTCGATGGTCCAGATAATATTATTGATGGCATTGTACAAAGTGAGACTAATTTTAATGTTGATTTGGGTTTTTCATATCACTTTTTGGAGTATTATGCTCATGGTACTGTTAAGAATGTTTTGAAAAATTCTGGAATTAATAATGATATTGAAATCACAAGTAATTTAAGACGTTACTTGTTTTCTGTTGGCGGTGTTTTTGGAAAACTTGGCGGTAGCTGGAGTTATGAGCCATCCATTATGTTTCAATATAAAGATGGTACACAAGAAGCTTCAATAGATTTAAACGGCAAGGTTTATAAAGACATGGATTTTGGTAGCATATGGGCTGGAATTTCTTACCGAAACAGTTTTGATGGTGCACAATATTTAGATGGTTCAGGGGTAAGTAGCCAAAAACTAAAACAAATCACACCTATTTTAGGAGTTAATTACAATCAGTTTATGTTTGCCTATACGTATACGTATCAATCAAACTCCTTGGTGTTTACTAATGGAGGTTTCCATCAATTAACTCTTGGATATAATTTCAATTGTAAAAAGGAAAAGTACGATTGTAAATGTCCTGCTGTAAATTAAAATTATGCCAATTATAAAATCTGTAAACGGTTTTTCTCCTAATATTCCTGATGATTGTTTTATAGCTGAAAACGCAACTATTGTTGGCGAAGTATCAATGGGTAGCCAATGCAGTGTTTGGTTTAATGCAGTTATCCGTGGCGATGTTCATTATATAAAAATGGGTAGCAAGGTTAATGTTCAAGATGGTGCCGTAATTCATGCTACATATAAAACTTCACCAACAAATATTGGGAATAATGTTTCCATTGGGCATAATGCCCTAGTTCATGGTTGTACCATACATGATAATGTACTTATTGGAATGGGTAGTATTGTGATGGATGATTGTGTTATTGAGAGCAATAGTATTATTGCTGCAGGAGCAGTAGTTACAAAAAACACGAGGGTAGAATCTGGAAGTATTTATGCAGGTATACCGGCAAAAAAAGTGAAAGATATTAGTGAGGAATTAATTTCTGGAGAAATAAATAGAATTGCTGATAATTATGTTAAATACTCAAGTTGGTATGAGTAATATTTTATTGAAATTTTCCTTATTTGTTTTAGTATTATTTGTTTATGGATGTAATAGTGCATATGTAAATGATTCTAAAAATTTAAAAATCAACTTTTTAAGCGAGTACATAGTTTCAGATAATTTAATTATAGATAATACAGTTGTGGGTGGCTTATCTGGAGTTGATTATTATAATGGGAAGTATTATTTGGTTTGTGATGATCCAAATAATCCAAGAGTATATGAAGCTAAAATTGATATTGACAATGAAAAAATCTCAAATATCACTTTTGAAAAAGTTATTATTGTTAGTGATACTTCTAAATATTTTGATTTAGAATCGGGTAGATATGATCCAGACTCAAATCAGATTTTATTAACGAGCGAAGGTCATATTTTAAGAAATAAAGATCCCTTGTTTTTTAGTATAAATACCAGTGGAATAATCCAAAATACCTTCCAAATTCCTGAAGCATTTAATTCAAATAGTATTCAAAAACCAAGGCATAATGGAACCTTGGAAGGCTTGTGTTTGGCATCTGACAAAAAAGGGTATTGGATTGGTATGGAATTGCCTTTGGAATTAGACGGGCCTGAGCCACAAGTTACTTCAACAAAATCGCCAGTAAGAATTACTTATGTAGATGCTAAAACAAAACAAGAAGAACGGCAATTTGCCTATTTTTTGGAGCCAGTAGATAAAGAACCAATGGGAGATTTTTCAGTCAATGGGTTAACAGATTTAGTGCAATATAATGCTAATACATTTTTAATTTTAGAGCGCAGTTATTCTAGCGGTTTAGGGAATCAAGGTAATGTTATTAAAATTTATGAGGCTGATGTTTCATCGGCAACCAATACCATTAAAATTAGTAGCTTAAATGATACAAAGTATATACCTGCTAAAAAGAAATTGCTTTTAAATTTTGAAAAAATAAGAGAAAAACTAACAGATAATAGTGTTGATAATATTGAAGGGATTGCATTTGGTCCTAAATTATCCAATGGAAATCAATCTCTTATATTGGTTTCTGATAATAATTTTAACGTACTTGGGAAACAGCTCAATCAATTTATTTTACTTGAATTAATAGAGGAGTAATATTCAAGAAATTTAAAAGTCTAAAGTTTTTACTTCAAAACTATTATCTAATATAGTTTTTAATACTTCTGGATTTCCATTCGTGTAAAACTCACATTTACTTTTAGTAGTTTGTAAATTTAGTAAATGATGTTTTTCTAAAACAGCCTTTGTTTGTCTTGCTACGGCTTCACCAGAATCTATTATTTTAATATGCTTTGGAAGCATTTCTATTAATTGAGGAATAAGATATGGGTAATGTGTACATCCTAAGACTAAATAATCAATATTAGCTTCTAACATTGGTTTTAAATACTCTTTTAGGAGCATTTTTATTTCTTCTGAATTAATTTTTCCCATTTCAATCAATTCAACAAGACCTTCACCTACTTGTTCAACTACCTTTAACCCGTGAGCATATAAACTTGTAGTAGTATAAAATAAGTCACTGCTTAATGTACCTTTGGTGGCCAGAATTCCAATTGCTTTTGTCTTTGAATTTAATGCAGCGGGTTTTATTGCGGGCTCAATACCAATAAAAGGGATATCGTAGTTTTTTCTTAATAAACTTATTGCATTTGTGGTGGCGGTGTTACAAGCAACTACAATGATTTTACAACCTTGATTAATTAAATACTCTGTGTTTTTAATACTTAAATCTACTATGGCTTGCTTACCTTTTATACCATATGGTGCATTTGCACTATCGGCTAAATAAATAGTATTTTCATTTGGTAAAAGACTGTGAATTTCTTTCCAAATAGAAGTACCTCCAATACCAGAATCAAAAATGCCAATAGGGTTTGTTTGCATAGTATACAAAAATAAAAAAGCTGCTTAGTAAAAAGCAGCTTTATATAAATTAAATTAAGAATTTATTATATACCTAATTCTTTTTTAACATCGTCTAACAAGTTTTTACCATCAGTTAAAATAGCTACACCTTGTGAAGAGTCTAAAACATAATCAAAACCTTGAGCTCTTGATACTTTTAAAATAGCCGTTTTAGCCTTTTCAGTAATTGGCTTTAAAAGATCCATTTCTTTAGTTTGCATGTCTTGTTGAGCTTGACTTTGGTATTGTCTTATGTTGTCTTGCATTCCTTGAATTTCTTGACCTCTTTTTCCGTTTTCCTCATCGGTTTTTGTTGGAGCTTCTGCTTCATATTGCTTAACCTTGTTTTGAAACTCAGTAGCCATATTTTGAATTTCGGCTTGATACGATTTTGTTAGAGTTTCAAGTTGTGTTTGGGCTGCCTTATATTCTGGCATTGCAGTAATTAAATCCTGAGTATTTATATGAGCAACTTTGCTTTGTGCTTGTGTAAAACTTACAGTACCAATACATAGTGCTGTTGCTAATAAAAGTGTTTTTAATTGTTTCATTTTGTAAAAGTGTTAACTGTTTTGAATTATTAATTGTTATTGTTTGTACTATCTTTTGCCTTTTGGCGGTCTTCTAATATTTTTTTTCTACGTTCCTCTAATTCCTTTTTTTTAGCTTCTCTTTCAGCTAATTTTTTTTGTCTGTTTTCTTCAATAAGTTGCTCTCTAGTTTTAGTTTCTACAGTTTTAGATTCTGTAGCTTTTGTTTCTGTTTTAGTAGCATTTGTATTTGAATCTTCAGTTTTTGTAACTCCGTTTCTTTCATCTATCTTAGCTTGCTTGGCCTTTTCTCTGTCTTCTAATATTTTTTGCCTTCTAGCTTCTGCTTCTAATTTCTTTGCTTCACGATCTGCTAAAATTTCTTGTCTTCTTTTTTCAACAGCACTTTGTCTTTCTGCATTTTTCTCTTCTAAGGCTTTTTCGCGTTCTTCTAATTCAACATTAATTTCGGGCAATAATTCTTCGTCTTGTGCCGCTTTCCTTTCAGCCTTTGATTGTGCCTGCTCACGTTTTGATGTTCTTGTAATACTTCTTAAAATTTGCTCACTCAAATCAAACTGTTTGGCCGAATATAACATAGTTGCATCAGATGATTTGTCAAATATAAAATCATATTTTTTAGCAGCGGCTAAATCTTGAACGGCTGAAAAAATTTGATCCTGTATAGGCTGCATCAACTGCTGTTTTTGAATCATTAAATCGCCATTATGTCCAAATCGTTTTTGTTGATAATCTAAAATTTCCTTTTCCTCAAAATAAATATCTTCTTCACGTTCATCAATAAGTTCTTTGGTTAAAAGGGCCTTTTCATTGCTTAAATCTTTTCTTTTTTGTTCAATTACAGCTAATTTCTCCTCAATTTCATTTTTCCATTTTAAAATTTTCTGATTGAGCTGTGAAGTTGCTTCTTGATATTCTGGAACATTTTCTAAGATGTATTCTGTGTCTATATAGGCTATTCTTACTCCTCTTTGTGCTTTAGAAGAAAAGCTGATTATAAACACAAATGTCAGTAAAAAAAGAACGTTAGTTTTCATGTGTCTGTTTTTATAATTCCTATAATTATTAGTTTATAATTCTAAAAACGACAGATGAATACTTAATAAATCTGTCAATTTTTGAATTGATCTTTCAAAATTAACGAATTTTAATCTTAAAAATTTCAATTCTTCTTTCAAATCAACAAAGTATAGTTAGAAAATATCGTGCCAAAATTAAAATTGTTGACCAATAATAAAATGCGTTTCCCAACCATGTTTCTTTGTTTCTCCTGGAAGTGGATCAAATCCATGTCCAAAATCAATACCTAATAATCCAAATGCAGGCATAAATATACGAATACCTAATCCGGCCGAACGATAAAGCTGAAATGGATTATAATCTTTAAAACTGTTATAAGACGCCCCACCTTCAATAAACGTTAAGGCATATATTTTTGCAGATGCTTTTAAAGTGATAGGATATCTAAGTTCTAAAGAGAATTTATTATATATTACTCCACCATCTTGGTTTGATAATGATTGGTTTGGATATCCGCGTAAAGCAATTGTTTCTCTTCCATCTAAGCTATAACTTCCTAAACCGTCACCACCAAGAAAGAAACGCTCAAAAGGAATAACACCTCTATCATTATTATAAGCTCCTAAAAACCCAAATTCTGCACTTGGTCTTAAAACTAAATCTTTCGTTATCTCAGTATACCAATCCGCTTTGAAATTAATTTTATAAAATTCTAACCACTTATAGCGCTCTTGGTCTATTTCACCAATCCTAGCCGAGGCATTATTTCTGTCTATGATATTTTGAGATGAGTCATCACGAATAATAATAAGGGCATCACGTTCTTCTTTTAAAGCAGCATAGTCTACATCGGTGAATACAGAATAAGGGAGTGAAAATTTCAATCTCACGTCAAAATTAGATCCTCCAGTTGGATAAATAGGGTCATTATAGGTGTTGTTTCTATTTAAACCTATTTGATATGAAAGGTTGTTAGCATAACCATCTCCAAAAGTAAATAAACCAGTATTATAGTTATTTAAATCATAACGTTGGAAACTAACAGCTTGAGATAAAGTGAAATAATCATCTGGAACAGACAAACGCTTAGCTAATCCAAAAGTAATACCAGTTATGTTAAAGCTCTTGCTCTTATCTGCATTTCTTGTTTGATAATCATATAAAAACTGTTTAGTATGAGATAAAGATGTAGAAAACTGAACAGGTCTTTTACCTCCTAACCAAGGCTCAGAAAATGAAAAACTATAAGTTTGGTAAAAACGACTAGCTTGTAAACGTAAAGCTAGTTTTTGTCCATCTCCCATTGGGATTGGTTTATAAGCATCTTTTTTAAATATGTCCTTTATAGAAAAGTTATTAAAAGAAAGTCCTAAAGTTCCTATAAAGCCACCTCCACCATAACCTCCCTGAAGTTCAATTTGGCTAGAACCAGTTTCTTTAACCGAATATTCCATATCAATAGTACCTTCGTTCGGGTTTGGATTTAGGAAGTTAGGGGCTATTTCCTGAGCGTCAAAAAATCCTAATTGGCCAAGTTCACGAACAGTTCTTACAACATTAGCTTTGCTGTATAATTGACCGGGTCTTGTCCTTAATTCTCTATATATAACGTGGTCGTTAGTTTTATCATTTCCAACTACAGTAACATTATTGAAATAAGCAGGTTTCCCTTCAACAATTCTTATTTCCATATCAATAATATTATTTTCTGCACCTACTTCTACTGGGTTTATATTTGAAAATAAATAACCATAATTTTGGTAGTAATTTGTTATATCAAGAGCATCAGGTTTTGAATTGTCTGCAATACGTTTTTGGAGTAAAACCCCATTGTAGGTATCTCCTTTATTTATTCGCAATATTCTGCTAAGTTGTTCATTTGAATAAACGGTATTTCCAATAAAAGAAATATTTCCAAATGTATATTTTTCACCTTCATTAACTTTAATAACAAGAGAAATACTATTATCATTATTAATAATCATGCTGTCTGATAGAATACGAGCATCTCGGTACCCATTTTCTTTATATTTATCAATAACACTAGCTAAATCTTTTTGGTAAGCGGAATCAATAAATTTTGAACGTTTTAAAACCCGAACAAAATTAATTTTTTTAGTGTTTTTCATGCTTTTTCTAAGCTTTTTACTGCTTAAAATCTCATTGCCACTAAAGTCAATATTTTTTATTTTGACTTTTTCCCCTTTATCAATATTTAAAACAAGATTAACTCGGGCTTTTTTAATAGAGTCATTAACCTCAATCGTTCGGAAATTAACTTTTGTGTTTACAAATCCTTCTTTTTTATATTTGGTTTCAAGGTGATTTTTTGTATTCGTAATAAGGTTTTCAGTAACCTTAACACCTTTTAGTAATTTGTTGTCTTTAATAATTCCTTCAACTTTTCCTTTCTTAACACCGTTTACTTTTATGTCATTCAGTTCAGGTAAATCGGAAAGTCTAATTTCTAAAAAAGCAGAATCACCATCTATTTTAGTTACATAAATCTCAATATCACTAAAAAGTTTGGAACTCCATAGTTTTTTAATAGCGTTACTTATATCTTCTCCCGGTATCGTTATTTCTTTTCCATTACTTAATCCGGAATAAGTGATTATCGTTTGTTCACTAAAACTGGAGTTTCCAACAACTGTTACACCTCCTAGAACATATTTCTTACCAGTATTATAAGTAATTTCTTGAGCTTGAATATTAATACTGCAAATGATTATTAATAAGTAGATGCAGTTTTTTAAATATGTTTTCAATAGTAATATATTATCTAATTTGTTCACTTGTTTTCCCAAATCGTCGTTCTCTTTTTTGATATTCAATAATAGCACCATACAGATCTTCTTTTGAAAAATCTGGCCAAAGTGTATTTGTAAAATACAATTCTGCATATGCAATTTGCCAAAGTAAAAAATTACTTATTCGTTGTTCCCCACTGGTTCTTATAAGTAAATCTACATCTGGTAAATTTCGCGTGTAAAGATGCTCATTAATAATTGATTCATCAATTAATTCGGGCGAAATTATATTATTTTTAACTTTAATGCTTATTTCTTTTACAGTACTTATCAATTCTTCCCTTGAGCCATAACTCAATGCAATTGTTAAAGTCATGCGGGTATTTAATTTTGTTTTTTCTATAACATCAGCAAGTTCTTTATAGACTTTTGATGGCAACGAATCTGTATTCCCTATTGTACAAAGTTTAATGTTATTTTTATGGAGTGTTTTTATTTCTTTTTTTAACGATGAAATTAATAAACGCATAAGTGTTTGAACTTCCAATTTAGGTCGATTCCAATTTTCAGTTGAAAACGCATAAAGCGTCAAATTTTCAACTCCAAGTTCAGCACAACCCTCAACAACCTGTCGTACAGCTTTTGCGCCATTCTCATGTCCAAAAGTTCTAGCCATACCTAGTTTTTTGGCCCAACGACCATTACCATCCATAATTATGGCAATATGTCTGGGTAAAGCGTTGTCGTTTATGTTTGTTTTTAAACTCATGAATTAATTTGGACAATAACAAGGGTTTTCTCCAAAGGTATAGGTTAGTGTAACACCAGTAAAGGTATACCAGTCGTTATTATTTTGGTTTCCGAATCTATTTGGTTGAAGTAATTCATCTGCAGGATAGCTGCCGTCAATATTATCAGAAAAGGTGTAACGCACACCTACTTCTATTCCAAGAATTATATTACCTAGAAAATTAGATTTAAATCCTAAAACCATTGGAATACCAAAAGCCCAACTTGATGAATTTTGAAAAGTTTGAACGTCACTTAAAAAATAAGAATCTTCATTTCTAGCTACCGAAATACCCGAATATAAATAAGGGGTTGCTACTTTTTCTCCTGGATGCAAATTAAAATCGAAAAAGGTTAATTCCATTCCTGCAGAAATCTCAATTATTTGATTTGTAAAATTATAGTCTCTTTGCAAACGTCTAGGATCATCAGATTTATTATCCTCTCCTTTTAAATCGGTATAGGTTAACGATATTCTATAAGAATGTCTCGTACTTTTGTTCCATTTATAAATACCTCCAATTGCCAATTGATTAGGAGAAATATAACTGGTGCTTCCAACGTCACCTATAAAGTTACTTCCACCTAAAAAAACCCCAATTTCATTAATTTGAGAATAGGTCGATTGAATGCTTAATACGCTTAAAATAAAAATAGCTATATACCTCATAGGGGTTTAAAAGTTTGCAAATATAATAAATATGATTAGGCTAAAGCAATTAGATACTAATTGAATTAGCTTTAAAACATAAATTATTGAAAAATATTGCCTAATTACGCTTGTCTTCTCCCCAAAGTAGTTTTTTTCGAAGGGTCGTTAAAAAGCTTTCGTTTAAAAGATCAACCATTTTAATTGTAAAAGGAGCTTTTTTTATTTTTATAATTGTTCCGTTATCTAAAGTGGCAATTCGCGAGTCTAATGAGACCAAATGGTTCTCTTCTCTCCCAGTAACTTTTAGTTGAATTTCGGTTCCATCAGGAATTATTAAAGGACGAGCACTTAAATTATGAGGGGCAATTGGGGTTATAACAAAACTATTTGTTTCTGGAGTTATAACCGGGCCGCCACAACTTAATGAGTAGCCAGTTGAGCCTGTTGGTGTAGATACAATAAGTCCATCACTCCAATAAGAGGTTAGGTATTCACCATCTAAAAAAGTCTCTACTGTAATCATAGAAGTTGTATTTTTTCTACTTACAGCAATTTCATTGAGTGCAAAATTTAAAGAATCTATATCTTCATTATCAACAGAGGTTGTTATTGTTAACAAACTTCTTTCTGAAATTCTATATTTTCCGTTAATAATATTTTGAATGGCTAACTCAATATCATTTACTGGAATAGTGGCTAAAAAGCCTAATCTACCAGTGTTTATACCAATAATTGGAATTCCTAAATCTTTTACAAAAGTTATGGCTCGTAAAATGGTTCCGTCTCCACCAATACTAATAAACAAGTCAAAAGACGTGTCTAATGTGTTAAATTGTTTATTTGATAAATGATTTATTTTGTTGGGATCATTATCATTTATAAGATTATAAAATTCAGATTCTATATAAGCGTCAACATCTTTTTTTTTGAGAAAGTTGAAGAGGGTTTCAACTGAAAATGTTGTAGTTTGATTATAAAATCTTCCAAAAACGGCAACTTTCATAATTTAGATGTTTAAATATTTATTCAAATAATCTGAACGCTCCTTAAGGCTCTCTATATAACTGTCTTCTTCATGTCCAGAAATAATGTTATAACTGTATCTCCTAAAAGTTTGAATGATATTATTTAAACCGGTATTTCCAATTTTAAGAGTGACTTGAATCATTTCGTTATTGGTTTTTGAGACGAATGAACCAAGTAATTTGCCATGATTTGATTCTACAATCTGGCTAATTTCACTAAAAGAATAATCATCAGCACCTTTTTCAATTACCAAAATACCTCCAGCTTCATAAAAGAAAGGTGTCTCATTAAATAAACCAATAATGTCTTTAAGTTCGTAGTAACCCAAATAATCATTTTTGTCATTTAATACGGGCATTACATTGGTAGAGTTTTTTGTAAAAGCTTGTAAAATATCTAACCAGGACGTGTTGTCTCTTACATAAAAATCTTCAAGAGCATATTTGTATTCATTTAATGCCAAATCGCCATCAAAACAATGAACATCGGTTTCAGAAAATGATCCTAAAAAAACACCTTCATCATTTTTTATTGGAATATGTGAAAATGTTAATTGGTTAAATAATAACATTAAATCAGCTATTTTACTGTTACTATTTAAAGGCTTGATATCATTTAGAATGTATGAAGTGAGATCCATTGTAATGTTTTAATTCTTAACAAAATTAATCAAAAAAAAAGGACATAAGCCTGTTCTACTTTGTATTTTTGTCAATTAAAAAGTGTGAAATGACAAAGTTAAGTGTAAATATAAACAAGATTGCTACGTTAAGAAATTCAAGAGGCGGAGATGTGCCAAATGTTGTTCAGTTTGCAAAAGATGTTCAAAGGTTTGGTGCTGAAGGCGTGACAATTCACCCAAGACCAGACGAACGTCATATAAGGTATCAAGATGCGTATGATTTAAAACCTGAAGTTTACACCGAATACAATATTGAAGGTAACCCTATAGATTCATTTATGAAATTGGTTTTGAATATTAAACCAACGCAGGTAACTTTAGTTCCAGATGCTGAAGATGCAATTACTAGTAATGCAGGCTGGGATACCATAAAACACAAAGATTTTTTGATTGAAATCATTAAAGAGTTTAAACTAAACGGTATTAGAACTTCAATTTTTGTTGACCCCGTTTTAAAACAAATTGAAGGTGCTAAAGAAACAGGAACAGATAGAATTGAATTATACACAGAAAATTTTGCACACCAATTTAGTTTAGGTAATAAAGAAGCTATTAAGCCATATACTGAATGCGCTGTTTTAGCCAATAAGCTTAATTTGGGGATTAATGCAGGACACGACTTGTCATTAGATAACATTAAATTTTTTAAAGAAAATATTCCAAACTTATTAGAAGTTTCCATTGGTCACGCTTTAATTACCGAGAGTTTATATCTTGGAATTGAAAATGTTATTCAAATGTATTTACATAAGTTAAAATAATGATATTACATTCAAATATATTAGGTAAAGGAAACGGACAGGCTTTTTTAATTCTTCACGGGTTTTTAGGAATGAGTGATAACTGGAAAACTCATGGAAAGCAGCTAAGTGAGTCTGGTTTTGAAGTTCATTTAATTGACCAGCGCAACCATGGAAGCAGTTTTTGGGCAGAGGACTTTAATTATAAAGTTTTAGTTGAGGATATAAAATTATATTGTGAGGCACATAACCTTTCAAATATTATATTGTTAGGGCATTCTATGGGTGGAAAAACAGCCATGCTTTTTGCTGTTGAATACCCCGAAATGCTTACGAAATTAATAGTTGCAGATATTTCGCCCAAATTTTATCCCCTTCATCATGAAACTATTTTGGCGGGTTTAAATGCTTTAGATTTTGAAACGATTAAAAGTAGAGGAGAAGCAGAGGCTATATTAGCAAATTTTATTTCTGATTTTGGTACACGTCAGTTTTTACTAAAAAATTTATATTGGAAAGAAAAAGGACAATTAGCCTTTCGTTTTAATTTAAAGGTTTTGACTAAAAATATTGAAGAAGTTGGTGAGGCATTGCCTTTCAATGCTCAATTTTTAAAAGAGACATTATTTTTAAGAGGCGAAACGTCCAATTATATTATGCCTCAGGATAACTCTTTGATAGCCCATCATTTTCCTAAAGCTCAAATTATTACTATTAAAAAAGCTGGACATTGGTTGCATGCAGAAAACCCACAAGATTTTTTTGAGGCTATGATGAATTTTGTAATATAGGCTCTTCATAATGACTTTTTTAAGTCTAATTAAAAATCCTATATTTACGTTATACTAAGGCGATTTATTAAATGAAAATTTTAATTGCATCAATAATTACCGTGTTTTCTATATCTGTTTTTTCACAAAATCAACAAATGGATGGACTATTTAAAGAATACTATGAAAACGGTAATTTGAAAACCGAAGGTGTTTTTAAAAATGACAATAAAGTAGGGCTTTGGAAAAGTTATTCTTTAGGAGGTTTATTGAAAAGTGAAAAAACTTTCTTGCCGGATGGAACTTGGACAGGTTATGAACGATTGTATTCTTTAGTTGGAAAATTATCTATAGAAACAAAACCGGATGGTAATGGAAACATTATTGAGAAGCATTATTTTGAAAATGGAAATTTAAAAAGAGAATTTTTGTTAGCTAGTAAGAACGAAGGAAAACGTTATATAAAAGCGGGTGTATATAAAGAGTTCTATGAAAATGATAGTTTAAAAATAGAAAGTACTTATGTCGATAATGAACTTTTTGGTGTTTGGAATCAATTTTACAAATCTGGCAAAAAAGAATGGGAAATAAACTATGTTAATGGGGTTAAAGAAGGGTATTACAAGCAGTTTTACGGGAATGGTCAATTAAAAGTTGAAGGAGTTCACGAATTAGATTTAAAATCTGATGAAGAAATACAGTTTGACTCCATTGGGAATCAAATTTATAAGTTAAAATATAAAAAGGGAGAACTTAAAAACACTTCAAAATACCCATTATCAGTAATTGTAAACGTACCTGATGGTGTTATAGAAAAAGCTCCGGTGTATCCGGGATGTGAGGTAGAGTTAGGAAATACCGCCAAAAAATCATGTATGGCAATAGGTATATCAAATTTCGTGGTAAGTAAGTTTAATACTTCCTTTGGTGGCGACACCAATTTAAAAGGGCAACAAAAAATTTACGTTATATTTAAAATAGACGAGTCTGGAAATATTATAGACATTAAAGCCAGAGCCAATCATAGAGCATTAGAGGCTGAAGCGATTAGAGTTATAGCTTTATTGCCTAAAATGGAACCGGGATTTCTTTTTGGCGAACCTGTGAAAGTGCCTTTTAGCATACCAATTATGTTTAAAATATAAATTAGATAATTTTTTAAAAAGATAAAATATGAAAACTATCCTAAAACTCTTATTAACCGCCTTTGCAGTATTTATTTTAGCAAATGTATTGCCTGGTGTTCATTTGTCCGGCGACACCTATGTTAATGCTATTATTGTGGCAATTGTTCTAGCAATTTTAAATGTATTGGTAAAACCAATCTTGGTCATTTTAACCTTACCAATAACTATAGTAACTTTAGGTTTGTTTTTATTGGTTATAAATGCATTAATTATATTGTTGGCTTCTAAATTAATTACTGGTTTTGAAGTGACAAGTATATGGACCGCTATCCTTTTTAGTTTACTGCTTTCTGTTTTGCAATCTATATTTCATTCGTTTTTAAAAGAAGAAAAAAAATAGCAAAAACCAAATATGTTAAAACTTTGTTGGGATGTAAAAATATTATATTTTTGCATCCCAATTTTAGTTATATAAATTGCTGGTAATTAAATACCTTATATGTTAAATGCCCGTTGAGGGCTTCATACCAATAAAAATGAATATTACAAGAGAAAACCTTGATGCGTTAAACGCTGTAGTGAAAGTTGATATTGCTAAAGAAGATTATAGCGATAAAGTAGAAAAAATCTTAATAGATTACCGTAGAACAGCGAATATCCCTGGTTTTAGAAAAGGACACGTTCCAATGGGAATGGTTAAAAAACAATATGGCAAAGCAGTTCTTGTTGATGAGGTTAACAAGTTATTGCAAGACGCTTTGAACAAATATTTAACAGAAGAAAAATTAGATGTTTTAGGACAACCTTTACCTAAACCACAAGACAGTATCGATTGGGATTCTGACGGGTTTACTTTTGAGTTCGAATTAGGATTAGCTCCAGAATTTAATGTTGAGTTAAAAAGCAAAAAAGCCATTACTCAATTTAATATTGTTGCTGATGATAAGATGATTGATGAGCAAATTGAAAACATTCAAAAGCAGTATGGTAAATTAGTATCTCAAAAAATTATTGAAAAGGACAGTGAAATTACAGGGACTTTCAAGAATGAAGAGAACGAAATTGAAAATACGGTAACATTAACCTTAGATAAATTTAAGGAAAAATCAGCTTCTAAAAAGTTTGTTGGTGCTAAAGTGGGAGATGTTATTTCTTTAGAAACAAAAGGGCTTTATAGCGACGATCATGAATTAATGCATGCTTTAAAAGTAAGTCACGATAAAGTTCATGGTTTAGAAATCACAGTTACTTTTACAGTTACAGAAATAAATAAACGTGAGTTAGCAGATTTGGACCAAGAATTGTTTGATAAGCTTTTTGGAAAGGATGTTGTGAAATCAGTAACAGAATTAAAAGAAAAAATTAAGGAAGACGCTGAAAAACAATTTGCACAACAAGCTGATCAAAAATTGTTAAATGATGTGACTGAATATTTAGTTGATAGTACTAAGTTTGAGTTACCTGCCGAATTTTTACAAAAGTGGTTACAAACAGCTGGAGAAAAACCTTTAGATGTAGATCAAGCTAAAGAAGAATATGAAAAGTCAGAGAAAAGCTTGCGTTATCAATTAATTGAAGGAAAATTAATCACCGAAAATAATGTTCAAGTAAATATTGAAGATATTAAAGGTCATACCAGAGAAATGATTAAAGGTCAAATGGCTCAATTTGGTCAGATGAATCCTTCAGACAAAGAATTAGATGATATTGCTGCTCGTGTTTTGTCAAATCAAGATGAAGTAAGACGTATTTCTGAACAATTAATAAGTCAAAAGTTACTAACCTTATACAAAGAGAAAGCAAACTTGAAAGTAAAAGAGGTGACTTATGAAAATTTTGTAAAAGAAGCTTATAGTAAGAAATAAGCACTGCATTAATAAATAATTATTCCTTATATTTAGGTGCCCAATTTTTTTAAAATTTGGCACCTATTTTTTAGGTAAAATCTTTAATCTGAAATTAGGTTTATAAATAAGTTTAATCATAAAACAATACAATGGATTACGCAAAGGAATTTGAAAAATTCGCTATAAAAGATCAAGGAATCAGTAGTACATATTATAATAAAATTATGAGTAGTATGTATCCAACAAATCTAACACCAAACATTATAGAAGAGCGTCAGATGAATATTGCCATATTCGACGTGTTTTCTCGTTTAATGATGGATCGAATTATTTTCATGGGAACGGCAATAAACGATCAGGTTGCTAATATTATTCAAGCGCAATTATTGTTTCTAGAAAGTACAGATTCTTCTAAAGATATTCAGATTTATATTAACTCGCCTGGAGGAAGTGTTTATGCTGGTTTAGGAATCTATGATACGATGCAATTTATAAAACCCGATGTAGCCACCATATGTACAGGAATGGCAGCTTCAATGGGAGCCGTTTTATTATGTGCTGGAACAAAAGGAAAAAGAAGTGGATTAACACATTCAAGAGTAATGATACATCAACCTCTTGGCGGTGCTCAAGGTCAGGCTAGTGATATTGAGATTACAGCCAGAGAAATATTAATATTAAAAGAAGAACTTTATAAAATTATAAGTAAGCATTCGGGTCAAGATTACGACAAAGTGTATGCAGATAGTGATAGAGATTATTGGATGAAAGCCGACAAGGCTAAGGAATACGGGATGATTGATGAGATTTTAGCTCGTAATTAAATAAAAAATCGTAATTTTAACGAATTGTTATAGAGGGATTTATAAGAATTAAGTTCCTTAATAGATAAAAATTAATGGCAAAAGAAGAATTGGAATGTTCGTTTTGTGGACGTAAAAAGCCTGAAACAAATTTATTAATAGCTGGATTAGATGCGCATATTTGTGATAGATGTATAGAGCAGGCGCATGGAATTGTTATTGAAGAATCAAAGCAAAGTGATAGTAGCGACTTGTTTGCAGAATTAAAACTGCGCAAGCCACAACAAATCAAAGAATTTTTAGATGGATATATTATTGGTCAAAATATGACCAAAAAAGTAATGTCTGTCGCGGTGTATAATCATTATAAACGTTTGTTGCAACCAATAACTACAGATGATATTGATATTCAGAAAAGTAATATCATTATGGTAGGGCAAACAGGAACGGGGAAAACATTAATAGCAAAAACGATTGCTAAAATGTTAAATGTTCCTCTGGCAATTGTAGATGCTACAGTCTTAACAGAAGCTGGTTATGTTGGAGAAGATGTTGAAAGTATTTTAACGCGCTTACTACAAGCTGCTGATTATAATTTAGAGAAAGCCGAAAAAGGAATTGTTTTTATTGACGAAATTGATAAAATTGCTCGTAAGAGCGATAATCCGTCTATAACAAGAGACGTTTCTGGAGAAGGTGTTCAACAAGCTTTACTTAAACTTCTGGAAGGAACCATTGTAAATGTTCCGCCAAAAGGAGGACGTAAACACCCAGACCAAAAATTCATTGAAGTTAATACTGAAAATATATTGTTTATAGCCGGTGGTGCTTTTGATGGTATTGAAAGACATATATCTAAACGATTAAATATGCAGGCTGTTGGGTATAGCGCTTCTATATCTGATGAGGTTGTAGATAAGGACAATTTATTGCAATATATCATCCCAAAGGATTTAAAGGATTTTGGATTGATACCCGAAATTATTGGACGATTACCAGTTTTAACTTATATGGATCCTCTAGATGCTAAAACACTTCGTGCTATTTTAACCGAGCCTAAAAATGCTATTATTAAACAGTACAAAAAACTGTTTTTAATGGACGACATAGAATTTAGTATAACCGAAGGGGCTTTAGATTATATAGTAAATAAGGCGATTGAATATAAATTAGGAGCAAGAGGTTTACGGTCATTGTGTGAAGAGATTTTAACAGATGCCATGTTTGAGTTACCTAGTAGTGACGAGAGCAAACTTAATGTAACAAAATTGTATGCAGAGGATAAAATATCAAAAACAACGATTAAAAAGTTAAAAGCTGTTTCTTAAAATAACTTTAACTATATCTATAAAAAAACCACTCTAATTTTAGAGTGGTTTTTTGTTTTATGGATGTTAATTAATAATGGATGTTTTCGTAATTAATTTTTTAATTATGTTAAAAGTAAATGGAATAAATTATTACGCAAAAACTTTTTATGCTTTTTAGATTAAGGCCAATTAATATTCGTTTAAAAACCGGATAAAACAAAATTATCCGATGTATAGAATGAGGCTAAGAATTTAAACTTAACAGTTCGTCGATATAATCTCTGGTATTTGAAAGTCGAGGTACTTTGTGCTGGCCTCCAAGTTTATTATTTTGTTTTAACCAATCATAAAAAAGATTCTTTCTGGCAATATGAATTGAAGGCTTGTTTAGTGTAATATTATTGTAGCGCTTAGCCTCGTAATCTGAATTTAAAGACTTGAGGGCATTGTCGAAAAGTTCGTTAAAATAATGAATATCTTCTGGCGGTGTTTTAAATTCAATAATCCATTCATGAGCTCCTTTTTCTTTACCATTCATAAAAATGGGTGCTGCCGTATAATCTACAATTTGAGATTTAGTTTTTTTACACACTTTTTTTAATGCTTCCTCTGCATTTTCAATAATGAGTTCTTCACCAAATACATTAATGTGATGTTTTGTTCTACCTGAAACTTTTATTCTATAAGGATTAATCGATGTAAATCTAACGGTGTCGCCTATTTTATAGCGCCATAAACCAGCATTTGTGGTAATAATGATTGCATAGTTTTGATGTAATTTAACCTCACTTAAAGGAATAACTTTTTGTTTTGAAGTACCATAAGTATCCATTGGGATAAATTCATAAAAAATGCCATAATCCAGCATCAACAATAATTCACTTGAATTGTTCTGATCCTGTATTGCAAAAAAACCTTCAGAAGCATTATAAATCTCATAATATTTAAATCCAGATTGCGGTAGTATTTTTTTGTACTGATCCTTATATGGGGTAAAACTTACACCACCGTGAAAATAAACTTCTAAATTAGGCCAAATTTCAAACAAATTGTTTTTTCCTGTTGTTTCTAAAACATTATTTAATAGTACAAGCATCCAGGAAGGGACACCTGTTAAACTGGTTACATTTTCATTAATAGTTTCATCAACAATAGCCTGCATTTTATATTCCCAATCACTCATTAAAGAAACTTTGTTACTAGGGGTACTACTAAACTCGGCCCAAAGTGGCATATTATCAATTAAAATAGCCGACAAATCTCCAAATACAGTACCGTTTTCTCTATAAAGTTCTTTACTCCCGCCAAGACGTAAGCTTTTTCCAGTAAACATTTGAGAGTTCTCGTTATTGTTAAGATACATGCATAACAAATCTTTTCCAGCGGCATAATGACAATCTTCTAAGGAGTCTATACTTACAGGTATAAATTTGCTTTTCGAATTGGTGGTTCCACTAGATTTAGCGAACCATTTTATTGGAGTTGGCCAAAATATATTGGTTTCTCCATTTCTAGATCTTTCAATAATATCGTGGTACTCCTCGTAATTAGAAATGGGTATTCTATCGGCAAATGTTCTGTAATTAGAAATTGATGCAAAGTCGTGTTTTTTGCCAATTTGCGTGTCTTTAGCAGTCTCAATAAGGTTTAAAAGTAATTCTGTTTGGACTTCATTGGGATATTTTAAAAACAGTTCAATTTGATGAAATCGCTTTTTTAAAAACCAAGATGCAATTGAATTTACTAATGGAATTGGCATATTTGTTTTATCTTTAAGTTCTTAAAAATAATACTTTTTTTCATGACTTTTGAAGGCGTTTTAACAAAAATGGAAACTGAATTTTCCCATCCTATTCAATACTATTTAGTTTTTGAAAATAATTTTATAAATGTCAATCAATTATTAGATAAGAAAATCACTATTCAATTTGTTAAATATCAGTGCCTCAATTGTGGATTGGATCTTCCAATATTTAGACAAGGATTTTGTAAAAGTTGTTTTTTTGAAATACCACAGGCCGCCGACTGGATAATGAAACCGGAGTTAAGTACGGCTCATTTAAATAAAGAAGACCGCGATTTGGAGTATGAAAAAAGAGTACAACTGCAGCCGCATATAGTGTATTTAGCGAATTCTAGCAATGTAAAGGTAGGTGTGACCAGAAAGAGTCAAGTGCCAACACGTTGGATTGATCAGGGGGCTCATGAGGCTATTGAAATTGTTGAGGTTCCTAATAGGTATTTGGCGGGTATTACAGAAGTTGCTCTAAAAGATTATGTAAGTGACAAAACCAACTGGAGAACCATGCTAAAAAATGAAATTGTAGACCAAAATTTGGTGGAATGGAGAGAACGATTAAAACAATACATTCCAGAGGAAGCTAAAGATTATTATATTGAATCCAATACAGAAACGAACATAGATTTTCCTGTTGAAAAATATCCGATAAAACCAAAAAGTTTAAATCTAATCAAAGATCAAATATACACCGGCGTTCTAAAAGGGATTAAAGGACAGTATCTAATTTTTGAAGACGATACCGTTTTTAATGTTCGTTCTAATGAAGGGTTGGT
>JAHEDS010000157.1 GCA_024641135.1 Flavobacteriales bacterium | reverse complement strand
CATTCCGAACAGAGAAGTTAAGCCCGTTAGCGCCGATGGTACTGCATTTGTGGGAGAGTAGGTCGTTGCCTTTTTTGGAAACCCTTCATATTTATTTATGAAGGGTTTTTTGCTTTTTATAACTTTTATTGTTTTTCTATTCCTGTCGCTTCAATATTTTATAAAGCAAATATTTCTTACTTGTTAAAATCAATTATTGTAATTATAAAAGACACAATTGATACTTAAAGATTATCAACTTTTGGAGTATATTTAAAGTATATTTTTAAAAGTATAAAGAATTAAACTGATGATAACACAAAATTCAAGACGCAATTTCATTAAAAAAACTGCAATTGTTGGAACTGGTATATCTGTATTTCCAAGCATAACTATTGGAAAAACTCGGAACAACATAAACGAAAAACTAAAAATTGGATTAATTGGTGTTGGTTTGAGAGGAACAAATCATTTAAAAAATCTATTGTTAAGAGATGATGTGATAGTAACGGCAATTTGTGACATTGATTCTAACCGAATTGATTTGGCATTACAAGCAATTAATGAATCTAATAAAACGATACCGTTAGTTTTTGGTAAAAACGACTTTGATTATAGGAATTTATTAGACTTGAAAAATGTAGATGCCGTGATTATATCTACTCCTTGGTTATGGCATACACGAATGTCTAAAGATTCTATGATTGCTGGAAAGTATACAGGTGTTGAAGTTTCGGCTGCAAATACCATGGAGGAATGCTGGGATTTAGTGAATACGCATGAATCAACAGGAACCCATTTGATGATTTTAGAAAATGTTAATTACCGAAGGGATATTATGGCAATTCTTAATATGGTTAGACAAAATGTATTTGGCGAATTGGTACATTTTAGATGTGGCTATCAACATGATTTGCGTTTTGTTAAATTAAATGATGGATTGAGCGCTTATGGAAAAGGAGTGGAATTTGGTGAACAGGGTATTTCGGAATCAAAATGGCGCACACAACATTCAGTATCTAGGAACGCGGATGTATATCCAACACACGGGGTGGGTCCTATAGCAACAATGTGCAACATTAACAGAGGGAATCGTTTTTCTTCAATTTCTTCAAATGCAACTAAAAGTATAGGATTACATAATTATATAGTGAAGAATGGTGGAGAAAACCATCCTAATACTCAGGTTAAATTTAAACAAGGAGATGTTATAACATCGGTTATAGAAACAACTATGGGAGAAACCATTATTGTAACGCATGATTGTAATTTGCCACGTCCTTATTCTTTAGGGTTTAGAGTACAGGGGGCAAATGGTCTGTGGGAAGTTGATGGAAACAGAATATATATAGAAGGAAAGTCAGAACCTCATAAATGGGATCAAGCAGACGAATGGTTAGCTAAATATGATCATCCATTATGGAAGAAATATGGTGAACATGCCATGGGTGCCGGACATGGTGGTATGGACTTCTTTGTTATGAATGCATTTATAGAATCAGCTAAGCAAAATATAGCGCCACCATTAGATGTGTATGATGCAGCGGCCTGGAGTGCCATTACTCCTTTATCTGAAATTTCGATAGAGAATAATGGTGAGCCACAGAATTTTCCAGATTTTACAAGAGGCTTGTGGATGAAGCGTAAACCTTATGATTGGATTAAGGATTCCTTCTAATGATTAGTTTAATTAAATAAAATTATCAGTTGTCTTTTGAAAAATAATAATAACATAAATATTTTATCTCCTGGAAGAACCTGTTTGTTTGGTGATCATCAAGATTATTTAGGGCTACCTGTTATTGCCTGTGCAATAAATAAATATATAAGTTTAAATGCGTCTGAAAACCAAACATTTTTTTTTAAAATTCAATTACCTGATATTAATGAAGAGAGAATAATAGATATACGAGACCCTTTTATAATTTTACATAAAAGAGATTATTTTGCATCTTCATTGAGAGTATTAAGACGATACGGTTGTATCCCAAACAGAGGGTTTGATGTAACAATAAAAGGGGATTTACCTATAAATGCTGGTGTTTCAAGTTCTTCTGCATTAATAGTTGCCTGGATACGGTTTTTATTAGAAGCATTTGATTCTACTAATATTGTAACTCCAGAATTAGTTGCTAGATTAGCTTTTGAAGCAGAAGTATTGGAACATAACGAGCCAGGTGGAATAATGGATCAATATTCCATAAGTATAGGTAGTGTTTTATTTATTGATACGAGCAAAAAGGCCTCTCATCATATTATTAAGAATAATTTCGATGGGTTAATTGTTGGTGAATCAGGAATTAAGAAAGAAACAATTGGGACTTTGGGAGATAGAAAGGAAAATGCATTGAAAGCGATTGAATATGTAAAACTTAATAATCCCGATTTCGATATCCAATCTGCATTGCTTGAAGAATATACATATTATGAAAAATGTATTCCTCAACAATTAAGATCGTATTTTTTTGCAGCACTTAAAAATCATTCCATTACGTTAAAAGCATTAAAAGAGTTTAAAAAGGAAAACCTAGATTTGAAATATTTAGGAGAATTAATGAATGAACATCATTTAGTTTTGAAAGATATACTTAAAATAACGGTGCCTTTAATAGATAATATGGTTTTGAAGGCGATTGAAGCTGGTGCTTATGGAGTAAAGATTGTAGGATCAGGTGGAGGAGGAAGTATTGTTGCTTTATCCCCATTAGAAAGGAGACAAAATGTTATTGATGCTTTATATGATGCCGGTGCAAAAGCAGCTTATAGTGTTAATGTAGATAGAGGAGCTCGGATAATTTATTAGACATTATGCATGACCGTTTAGTTATATTGGCAGGTGGGGCTTCATCACGAATGAAAAATTCAAGCGTTGCTAATTTAGGGGATGATTTGTCGGCTCAGGCTAATACGAGGTCAAAATCACTTATTAGCATTGACAGTTCTGGTAGGCCATTGATGGATTATTTGTTGTACAATGCAAAAAAAGCAGGCTATAAAACGATATATATTGTAATAGGAGAAAATGAACTTTTGATAAAGGAATTTTATGGAACTAAAATAAAAGGAAATCAGTTTCATGAATTGATTATAAATTATGCCATTCAATATATTCCTAATTTCAGAGAAAAACCTTTTGGTACGGCAGATGCTTTA
>JAHEDS010000016.1 GCA_024641135.1 Flavobacteriales bacterium | reverse complement strand
CATCCTTGGGGTGGTTCTGGTTATGACCCCGTTCCTTAAATAAGATTTTACATGCTTGCCTTTGTGTAAAAAAAACGATAACTTCGTTTAACTGCTGATATAAATCATTTAAACAATCCATATCAAAGCATTGTTAAAACATTTACAAAAAAATCAAACTAATTTCAATTGAGAAAAATTAATATAGCTATTTCTTGTGCTGGAAGTGGGATAGGGCAATCAATTATAGATTCATGTAGACTTTCAGACTTACCATTAGTAATCTTTGGTTTAGATAATAATCCTTTATCATATGGGTTGTATGATTGTGATTATATTATTCAGACGCCTAAGATTGATACCAAAAACTATATCGAGAAAATAATTGATATCTGTCTGAAACAAAAAATAAAAATCATTATCCCAGGTGTAGACGATGAAGTTTTATTGTTTTCGCGTAATATAAAAAAGTTTAATAAAGAGGGTATAGAAGTAATTGTTTCTTATGAACCTTTATTAAGTCTTGTTAGAAACAAAGCCCTTTCAACTGAAAGACTAAGCCAGTTCACAAATATTTTTGTAAAGAGTTTTTCCAATAAAAAAGAGTTTTTAAATGCGTTAGATAATAAGGAAGTTTTCTATCCTGTAATTGCTAAACCTTCAAATGGTTCTGCATCAGATGGAGTATATATCATATTTGATAATTCTGATTTAGAAAAAATTACAAAAACGCATATAATTCAAGAAATTGCAAGACCTCACAAAGGCGATATTAACGTTGAACTTTTTCAAAAATTAATTGCTAAAAAAATAAACCCTCAAGTTTCAGAAATTTCAATTCAACTAGTTGTTTCAAAAAAAGGTAATATTTTAGGAAAAATGGCTTCCTTTAATCGTCTAAAAAATGGTGTGCCTATCGAAATCATTCCATATCAAAACACCTCTATTTGGGATGAAATTGATAAATTAATTCCACACTTAATAACTATAGGTTTTAAAGGTCCTTTAAATTTACAGGGACGTATAACAGACGATGGCCTGAAGATTTTTGAGATAAATGCAAGGTTTACTGGAATAACAGGTTTACGCGCAATTATGGGGTTTAATGAAGTGGAAGCTTGCATCAAAAGCTGGCTGAATTTACCTAAAAACAATAATATACTTCAATTAAACCACACTGTTTTTGGAATTAGGCAGTTTAAGAACAAAGTAGTTAATAATGACAGGAATAAAGATGTTCAAAATTTGTTTTCTCAAATAAATAAATTAGACACCGTATCAAGTAAAAAACTATTAATTACTGGAGCAACAGGGTTTTTAGGTAGAAATTTGATTACCGAGCTTCTTAATCAAAATGCTGGTTTTACCATTATTACATTAGTTAGGGACATAAAAAAGGCAAAATTACTTTTACCTAAAAAAGTTCAAATTTTTGATGAAGTTGATCTAGAAATAGGCAAATTATCTTTCGGCAATATTGACGTTTTATTGCACTTAGGATTTGCTCGTCCACATAAAAGTCATTTAGAAATTGCACAAAGTTTAGCTTTCACAGGAAAAATATTTAGGAGAGCAATTGCAAATCAAGTGGGTAGTATAATTAATATCTCATCGCAAAGCGTCTATGGTCAAACTTCTTTGCCTCTATGGCATGAAGAAAAAACTAAAGTTGCACCAAACTCACCTTATTCTTTTGCTAAATATAGTTCAGAAATAATGCTTAGCGAAATTTCACATCAACATAAACAAATCCATACAACCTCTTTAAGGCTAGCAGGAATTGTAGGTGGTGCAAAAGGATTAATTAATATTGATTTGGTGTCAAAATTTGTTGAAAATGTAAAAAACAATAAAAACTTAAAGGTTATTGGAGGTATGCAAGAAATTGAACGTTTGGATATAAGAGATGCTGTATCGGGTATTATTTCTTTGTTAAACACTCCTTCTCATAAGTGGAAACCTGTTTACAACCTTGGTTCAAACACCCAAATTAAACTTTTAGATTTAGCTGAAGAAATAATAAAAATCGGCAAAATTTATAGAGTAGATAACACTTCAAAAGTTGACTTTGAAGAAAAAGAAATTGATTTAAAGTTTGGAATGGATATTACTTTATTTATTAATGACACAGGATGGAAACCAAAATATTCAATTCAAGATACAATTCATTCATTATTTAATTTTGATTACTAGTTTTTTTTAAAATTCTTGCTTTTTAAAAATATAGCTATAAATAAATAATAATAGCAGTTGGTGTAAGATAAAAAACATTTTACAACACCGTATATAAAAAATTGCTCATACTTACATACTTATAAAAATCCTCGCGGACTTTCTATCTGTATTTTATTTGCTAACTTTAGTGCTTAAACACGCAACGAAATCATACACAAGACCGTTAAACGAAATAAGTCTTTTTACTTATTAGGTATTTGCTTCAATATTTCTAAAACAAACTTCCAGTATTTTTGAACAGATGATATCTGTGTACGCTCATCTGGAGAATGTGCGCCTTTAATATTAGGCCCAAAACTTATCATGTCCATATCTGGATAATTAGTTCCTAAAATTCCACATTCCAATCCTGCATGGCATGCAGCTACATGTGGCTTTTTACCATTTAAATCTTCATACAGTTTCGACATTACTTTCAATATAGCAGAATCCATATTGGGCGCCCAACCAGGATAATCTCCTGTAAACTCTACTTCACAACCTGTTAATTCAAAAGTGGCACGTAAGGTATTCGCTAAATCCATTTTAGAACTTTCTACCGAAGATCTCGTTAAACAGGCAATCATAATCTCACCTTCCTTAACTACTACCCTAGCGATGTTGTTTGAAGTTTCAACCAAATCTGGTATATCGGCACTCATTCTATAAACGCCATTTTGTGCGGCATATAATGCTCTTGTTAATCCTTCTTGCACACCTAAATCCATTATTTTTTTAGGAGCTTCACATTTAGAAAAAATGATTTCTAAATCAGGTTCCATGGTTTTTAGCTCTGTTTTAATGGTATCTGCCTGTTCCTTCATTTCAAGTAAAAAGGCTTCTTTATTCATAGAATCAATAGCTACCACAGCATTACTTTCTCTTGGAATAGCATTACGTAAACTACCTCCGTCAATTTCTGAAATACGCAAACCAAAATTCTCAAAACCGTCAAATAATAAACGATTCATAATTTTATTGGCATTTCCTAAACCTTCATGAATTTGCATGCCGGAATGGCCACCCTGCAATCCTTTTACAGTTATCTTAAACCCTATTTTAAATTCTGGGGTTTCTTCTTCTTTATAAGTTCGTTTAGCAGTTACATCAATTCCTCCTGCACACCCTACTCCAATTTCATCATCTTCTTCAGTATCTAAATTCAATAAAATACCACCTGAAAGTAAACCTCCTTTTAGACCCATGGCTCCAGTCATACCAGTTTCTTCATCAATAGTAAATAAGGCTTCAATAGCAGGATGCGGGATATCTGTACTTTCTAAAAGTGCCATAATAGTAGCAACGCCTAACCCATTATCAGCTCCAAGTGTGGTACCCCTAGCTTTTACCCAATCACCTTCAATAAACATATCAATCCCTTGCGTATCGAAATCAAAAACAGTATCTCCATTTTTTTGGTGAACCATATCTAAATGTGACTGCAACACCACTGTGGTTTTTGACTCCATTCCTTTAGTGGCAGGCTTTTTAATAATGACATTACCAACCTGATCTACTATAGTCTCTAAACCAAGAGTTTCTCCAAAATTCTTTACAAAAGCAATCACGCGTTCTTCCTTTTTTGAGCCACGTGGTACGGCAT
The DNA here is from genome assembly GCA_024641135.1 of Flavobacteriales bacterium. GTDB lineage: Bacteria > Bacteroidota > Bacteroidia > Flavobacteriales > Flavobacteriaceae > Yeosuana. The sequence goes on along the minus strand of JAHEDS010000016.1, from coordinate 34,471 downwards.
TTAAATCAGCGAATTTGTTCCAAAGTTGGGTTGGTTGTAATTGTCTTATTTCAGAATTCATAATGTTTATTTTAAGTTTAACAAAGATAGCATAACTAATTAGGATTAATAAACATTTCCCTATTTTTGACATATGCTGCATCACAAAAAAATAGTCATTGCCCTTTCTATAATTCCTCAGTACTTCATTGTGAAATGGTTATCACATTATCCTGAGTTTATTGAAACTTATTATAGCAATGGCATTTACCCCTACCTTTCAAAGATCTTTCGATTTATGTTGGGCTGGATTCCGTTTTCTTTTGGAGATATTGTATATGCATTTTCCATTATTTATATTTTATGGTGGGTTATAAAAAATTTTAAACGACTTAAAACAGATACTAAGAACTGGTTAATTGATGTGTTTTCGGCAGTATCAATTATATATTTTGCCTTTCATGTATTTTGGGGTTTAAATTATTATCGAATACCTCTTCATAAAAGTTTGAATTTAAAACCTGAATACACTACCGAACAACTTATTAATGTTACTAAAAACCTCATTATTAAATCAAATAAAATACATGCAGGAATTATTAATATTGATACCATTCCTGTTGCTATACCATATAATAGGAGTGAAATTTTAGACTTGGTTCCTTTGGGTTATAAGAATTTAGAAACGCAATATCCACATCTGGCATACCATCAAAAAAGTATTAAAAAATCTTTATTCAGCCTGCCATTAACCTACATGGGTTTTAGTGGTTATTTAAATCCATTAACGAATGAATCTCAGGTTGATGCCTTAATTCCAATTTATATTTTTCCAACAACAGCATCTCATGAAATTGCACACCAATTAGGTTATGCCGCAGAAAATGAAGCCAATTTTATTGGGTGTTTAGCTGCAATTAATCACGATGATATTTATTTTAAATATACTGGTTACACCTTTGCACTCCGTTATTGCTTAAATGAAATCTATAAGCGGGACGAATCTCTATTTGAATCTCTTTCAAAAACCGTAAATAAAGGCATTTTGAAAAATTATAAAGAAATGCGTCTTTTTTGGGAAGCTTATGAAAATCCTGCAGAACCTTTATTTAAAAAAACTTATGGTTCTTATTTAAAAGCCAACAAGCAAGATAAAGGTATGGAAAGCTATAGTTATGTTGTTGCGCTAATGGTTAATTATTTTGAAAAGAATCCTTCATAGTGGATTTAAATAAAATAATATAAGGGTTAATCTAAAAGAGATTTACTTATATTTAAAATCTAATTCAATCCTTTTTCTTATGATAAAAAAATATCTGGCATTAATTACACTTATGTGTACTTTAACCTTAAGTGCACAAGATTATTTCCCCAAAAATGATGGTGTCGTAGCTAACAATACTAATTATACAGCATTTACAAATGCAAAAATTTTTGTTACACCAACGCAAATAATTGAAAATGGTACCTTATTGATTAAAGATGGTAAAGTGGTAAGTACAGGTACTTCCGTTACTATTCCAAAAAATAGCAATGTAATTGATGTTTTAGGAAAAAGTATCTATCCTTCATTTATTGACATGTATTCCGATTTTGGAATTGAAAAACCTAAAAGGCAATCTGGGCGTAGTAGAAGTGCTCAATATGATGCCACTCGCACAGGCTATTATTGGAATGATCATGTGATGCCAGAAAATAATGCCATGGACAAGTTTGATTTTGACACAAAATCGGCCAAAGATTTTTTAAATGCTGGTTTTGGTGTTGTCAATACTCATATACAAGATGGTATTGTAAGAGGTACCGGTTTACTTGTTGCTTTAAATAGTAAAGATGGCAACGAAATGAGAGTTCTAGACCCAAATTCAGCGCAATATCTTTCTTTTAGCAAAAGTGTACTATCCAATCAGTCCTATCCAGGTTCTATTATGGGAAGTATGGCTTTATTACGCCAAATGTATCTTGATGCCGATTGGTATTCAAAAGGAAATTCAAAAACTAAAGATTTATCACTGGAAGCTTTAAATAAAAATAAAGGGCTAGTACAGATTTTTGAAGCTGGTAGTCGTGCCAATGACTTAAGGGCCGATAAAGTTGGTGATGAAAGTAATGTTCAGTATGTCATATTAGGTGGAGGTGACGAATACGAACGCATTGACAATATTAAAGCTTCAAATGCATCCTTTATATTACCCATAAATTTTCCGGACGCTTATGATGTCGAAGATTCTTTTTTAAGTTCTGTATTGTCATTAGGCGATATGAGAGCCTGGAATCAAAAACCATCAAACCCCAAAGTTTTTGCAGACAACAATATCAATTTTGCATTTACAACCCATGACTTAAAATCACCTAAAGAGTTTAAATCCAATCTTATGAAAGCTATAAAATATGGTCTTTCCAAAGAAAAGGCCTTGGAAGCTTTAACAACAATGCCTGCTCAATTACTAGGTAAGTCGAATATGATTGGTTCACTTAAAAATGGAAGTTATGCTAACTTTTTAATCACTTCAGGTGATGTTTTTGATGAAAAAACAACCCTTTATGAAAACTGGGTTCAAGGAAGACAAACTATTTTGGAAGACATGAACACCAAAGACATCAGAGGTGACTATGAATTTAATTTGGCTGGAGAAACTTTCAAACTGTCCCTTAAAGGTGAATTGAGTAAGTTAAAATCTGAAATTACAAGTGACGAAAAAACCCGTGGATCTAAAGTATCTTACAGTAACGATTGGGTAAATATTGCTATGACAACGGTAGATTCAACCAAACAAGAATTTATACGTATTGTAGCTAATACATTTCAAGATAATAGCTTAAATGGAAAAGCAACTTTCCCTAGTGGAAACGAGGTGTCCTTTTTCGCTAAAAAACAAGAAAAGGCTAATGAATCTGAAGATGGAAAGGACAAAAAAAATGATAAAGATGACAAAACTGTAACCGTACTTCCTGTAACCTATCCTAATGTTGCTTATGGTTTTAAAGAACTTCCAAAACCTGAAACTTTATTATTCAAAAATGCAACCGTATGGACTAATGAGGAAGATGGTATTTTAGAAAACACCGATGTGCTAATTAAAAATGGAAAAATTGATAAAATTGGTCAGGGCCTTTCAGCCTTAAGTGCAACAATTATTGATGCCTCTGGCAAGCATTTAACAGCTGGTATTATTGATGAACACTCCCATATTGCAGCCTCTTCCATTAACGAAGGCGGGCAAAATTCGTCTGCCGAGGTATCTATTGAAGATGTTATTGACGACACTGCTATTTCTATTTACCGTGATCTTGCAGGAGGGGTAACATCTGTTCAAATACTACATGGTTCTGCAAATCCAATTGGTGGCCGCTCAGCCATTATTAAATTAAAATGGGGAGAGTCTGCCGAAAATTTAATATATAAAAACAGTCCAAAATATATAAAGTTTGCCTTAGGGGAAAACGTTAAGCAATCCAACTGGGGAGACATTGAACGCGTTAGATTTCCACAAACCAGAATGGGTGTTGAACAATTATATGTCGATTATTTTACAAGAGCCAAAGAATATGATATTGTTAAGAAAAGTGGAAAGCCTTACAGAAAAGATATAGAATTAGACGTTTTAGCTGAAATTCTGAACAAAGAGCGCTTTATTTCTTGCCATTCCTATGTGCAAAGTGAAATTAATATGCTAATGAAAGTGGCCGATCAATTCAATTTCAATATTAATACATTCACTCATATCCTTGAAGGCTACAAAGTAGCAGATAAAATGAAAGCTCATGGAGTTGGTGCTTCGACCTTTAGCGATTGGTGGGCTTATAAATTTGAAGTTAACGACGCTATACCTTATAATGCCGCTATTATGCACAATGTTGGAATTGTTACCGCAATTAATAGTGATGACGCCGAAATGTCCAGACGTTTAAACCAAGAAGCGGCTAAAGCAGTAAAATATGGTGGTGTTTCAGAAGAAGATGCATGGAAAATGGTGACTTTGAATCCTGCAAAATTACTTCATCTTGATAACCGTGTTGGTAGTATAAAAGTAGGTAAAGATGCCGACGTAGTCCTTTGGAATGGCCATCCTTTATCTGTTTATTCAAAAGCGGAAAAAACAATTATTGAAGGTGTAACCTATTTTGATCTTAATCGTGATTCTGAAGCAAGAGAACAAATTAAAGAAGAGAAAAGTGAACTCATTAATATGATGTTACAAGAAAAAAATAAAGGGCTAAAAACTCAGCCTATTAAGAAAAAAGAAAAAGAATTAATGACTTGTGATACTATTGATCAAACCAACTAAAAACTTAAAAAAATGAAATATTTAAAAATAAAAGTATTAATACTTGTTATGTTGTGTTCATCAATAGCCATGCCACAACAAACACCTGCTAATAAACAAACAAAAGACATTGCTATTATGGGAGGAACTGCCCATATTGGCAATGGTACTGTAATTGAAAATAGTATTATTGTTATAAGTGATGGTAAAATCAAAACGATCGGAAATGCTGATACTACACCAATAACTTTACAAGCAATGGATGTAATTGATGCAAAAGGAAAAGATGTCTACCCAGGATTTATAGCTACAAACACATCATTAGGTCTAATAGAAGTCGATGCTGTAAGGGCTTCTAGTGACAAATCTGAAATTGGTGGCCTTATTCCAAATGTTAGAAGTCAAATTGCTTATAATGCAGAATCTAAAGTTGTGGAATCCATGCGTCCAAATGGCGTACTAATTGCACAGGTTGCTCCTGGCGGAGGACGTATTGCCGGAAAATCATCCATCATGCAATTAGATGCCTGGAATTGGGAAGATGCCACAATTAAAGCAAACGACGGAATACATTTAAACTGGCCAAGTAGTTTTAGTAGAGGACGTCGGTGGCTTGGAGAGCCAAGTGGTTTAAAACCTAACTCAGATTACGCAGACCAAATCAAAGAAGTTGCAGACTTTATTTCTGAAAGTAAAGCTTACCTAAACGGTAATCGGGCGGTTAAAAATTTACTTTTTTTAGCCATGGAAGGTCTATTCAATGGCACTGAAAATTTGTATATTCATGTGGATGACGAAAAAGGAATTACCGATGCCGTAAATTTTGCAAAAGCTAATGATATAAAAAACATGGTTGTTATTGGAGGTTATCATGCATTCAAGGTAGCTAATCTATTAAAAAACAACAATATACCTGTTTTATTAACCGATACTCATGAATTACCTTCTCTAGAGGATGATGATTATGATTTGCCTTATAAAAATCCAAAACTTTTAGCCGATGCTGGAGTATTGGTCGGCATTCAAAATGGCGAACCCGCAAATTTTCAAACCCGAAATCTCCCATTTTATGCTGGACAAGTTGTAGGACAAGGCATGGATAAAGAAGAAGCTTTAAAGCTCATAACCTCAAATACTGCTAAAATTTTAGGTATCGATAAACAATTAGGCACTTTAGAAACTGGTAAAGATGCGACGTTATTTATAAGTGAAGGGGATGCTTTAGATATGCGTACCAACAAGCTTACACATGCATTTATAAATGGTCGGGAAATTAGTTTAGAAACACATCAAACAGAACTCTGGAAACGCTATTCAGACAAATATAAAAATCAGTAATCATGGAAAGCGAGCTAATTAGCTCGCTTTTTTATTTAAATCTAGTATTATAAAACATTACTTTTGCCTACTGATATGAACAAGCAAATTTTAAGTCTTCAAAACCCTTTAATAAAACAATTGGTTCAGTTAAAAGACAAATCTCGAGAACGCAAAAAATCGGGGTTGTTTTTAATTGAAGGTCAAAGAGAATTATCATTAGCAATAAAAGGGAACTACAGTATTGAAACTGTTTTGTTTATGCCCGAATTAGTTTCGGAAGAATACATTATAAATCTTTTGTCACCAAAAACAGATCTTATAGAAATTTCAAGAGAAGTCTTTCAAAAATTGGCATATCGAGACTCTACCGAAGGTATTATTGCTGTAGCAAAAAATAAGTATCACGGTTTAGAAACAGTACAGTTTAAAACCAAAAACCCACTTATATTAGTTGCCGAAGCCCCTGAAAAGCCCGGTAATATTGGTGCCATCTTAAGAACAGCTGATGCCGCCAATGTTGATGCGATAATCATAGCGAATCCTAAAAGTGATTTATACAATCCAAATATAATAAGGTCGAGTGTAGGCTGTGTTTTCACCAAACAAATTGCAACAGGCAGTACTTCAGAAATTATTAATTTTCTAAAAACAAATCATATTAATATCTACTGCGCAGCCTTACAAGCCTCGGTAAATTATAATACACAAGATTTTACAAAACCGACCGCCATTATTGTAGGAACTGAAGCAACCGGGTTAAGCGATGAATGGTTAATAAACTCAACTCAAAATATAATCATTCCAATGCAGGGTGAAATAGATTCCATGAATGTTTCAGTAGCAGCAGGAATCCTTATTTTTGAAGCTAAAAGACAACGAAATTTTCTATAAAATATATGACTTCAACAATTTTATTTTACATTATAATCGCCATTATCGTTATCAATTTTATAATTGATAAAATCATTGATGCATTAAATGCCAAACATTACAAAGACGTTTTGCCAAATGACTTAAAAGATGTCTATGATGAATCTGAATATTTAAAATCTCAAGATTATAAAGCAACCAATTATAAATTTGGAATTATAACCTCAACATTTTCCATTATTTTAACCTTAGGATTCCTTTTTCTGGATGGCTTTGAATTTGTTGATACTATTGCCCGTAGTTATAGTAAAAACCCTATAATAATTGCTTTAATTTTCTTCGGTATTATAATGATTGCAAGTGATCTACTAACTACTCCATTCTCTTATTACAGCACCTTTGTTATTGAAGAGCGTTTCGGTTTTAATAAAACCACAATAAAAACATTCTTCCTTGATAAATTGAAAGGATGGTTGATGATGATTGTTTTAGGTGGCGGTATTTTAGCACTTATCATTTGGTTTTATGAGATAAGTGGGAAACAATTTTGGTTATATGCATGGGCTTTAGTTGCTGTTTTTACACTATTCACGAATATGTTTTATTCAAGATTAATTGTGCCATTATTTAATAAGCAAACGCCTTTGGAAACTGGAAAATTACGAGATAGTATATCTGAATATGCCGAAAAAGTAGGTTTTAAATTAGATAAAATATTTGTGATTGATGGTTCAAAACGAAGCACTAAAGCGAATGCCTATTTTTCTGGATTTGGAAGAGAAAAACGTGTTACGCTCTATGATACATTAATAAAAGATTTAGATGAAGATGAAATTGTTGCTGTGTTAGCTCATGAAGTTGGGCATTACAAGAGGAAGCACATTATTTTTAATTTAATTACTTCTATTTTACTCACTGGATTAACGCTTTATATTTTATCTTTATTTATTAATAATCCTTTACTTTCTAATGCTATTGGTGTTGAAATTCCAAGTTTTCATATAGGATTAATTGCTTTTGGTTTGTTATATTCACCAATTTCTGAAATAACTGGTTTGATAATGAATTACTTTTCCAGAGTATTTGAATATCAGGCAGACAACTATGCTAAAAATACGTTTAAAGCAGAACCCTTAATAACTTCACTTAAAAAATTATCAAAAAATAGCTTAAGTAATTTAACACCGCACCCTGCTTATGTTTTTATGCATTATTCGCATCCTACATTATTAGAAAGGATTAAGAATTTAAGAAAATAAAAAAATCGGCAACAATTAGTGCATCTTTTTGGACGACAAATAATAGTTACCGATTTAGTGTTGTTGGTTATTATTTAAAATTTTATAAATAAATAATTTCTTTTTCAATAACCTTCATTAGTTCTAATTATTCTTAAGGCGATAAATAACATTCTTGCCGCCGCCTGAAATATAAATATCACCAGATAGACCAACGTCCACACCATCAAAACTCCAGGTTGGGGGATAACCTTCCAGACCAGGACCACTAAGTTCAAGACCATCTACAACTTTCGTCTTTTCTCCAGTAGTTAAGTCTATACGGGATAGACTAGAAGTCCCTGTCTCAATAACTAATAAACTACCGTCCAGATCAAAAGCCAATCCTTCAGGGAAAGAAAGACCGGATGCAACAGGAACAGGTGCTTGTGGAGTTTTGCCATCAAAACCTATCTGCCACACAATACCTGTACCCCAGTCTGCCATCCATACGGTTTCACCATCAGTTGCCAAACCACCAGGTGCAAATACATTAGTATTGTCTATCGGAACTATCATCGAATGGTCACTTGCCCAGACCACACCACCTAAACCTATATCTGATACTACAATATCATCCTTGCACCGGACGGCATCAATAGGAGCTCCCATTATATAATTCTCGAGGACTTGACCAGCTTGAGGGTCAAACACCTGAACAGCACCAGCAAACCATGAAGAAATGATTAGGTTTTCTCCGTCTGCCGAAATATTCATCGGTGAAATGAGCGTTAGCTCACTTTCAGGAATTAAAGGGCCTTTATAACTATTACCCTCTCTGCCGTTATTCCCATTAAATTGTCTCAAATAATATTGATCAGCCACAAAGACCGCATCTTGATTGTTCGATCCTGGTAAAACTGCCAATCCTTGAGGAAATATCATACCACCTCCGCTTAAAGTGCGTGGTTGTCCACTTTTTAATATCTCGACCACCCAGCCGAAGTCATTATTCGTCATATATAAGGTACCATCTGTGTCAAAGACCATGTTATCAAGTCCTGGATCGAGGTTGTTAAGGAACAATGTTTTTTCGCCAGTCTGAGTATTTATCTTAAAGACCTCACCTGTTTGATCTAATACAGTAAGAAGACCATCCGGATCGAATTTCGCAGATGCCGGATTATGAAAACCATCTGCTACAACTTCTGCCGTTCCATCAACAAAAGGATTTGTAGAAACAGGATCACCAGGACCTCCAACATCTACTTTTATTACCATACCCGCTGCAAACAAAGGGCCGTATAATAGTCCGTCCGGACCAAAATCAAAGGCATTAAAAAACCCAAGAGGAAAAGGGTTTTCTGGAGTGGATGCAATGATATGTCGTGGAGGCTCAATAAGATTGGGGTCTAGCTCATACAAGCCATCACCAAGAAAATCAAGTCCTACAAAGAGACGTCCTTCAGGTGAGAATGTAATTGGGTTAACACCAAGGTCAACAAACTGTTCAGAAGTTGTCCCATCTGGTTTTAATCTGCCTACGGTTCCAAGTAGGATGTTAGTCCAGTAGAGCGATCCATCTGGTCCAAACACAAGATCATCAGGACCCTTTACCCCTACTTCTTGACCAAGTCGTTTAATAATCTTACCATTTTGCTTGTCCATCACGACAATTTCAAGACCAAGAACACTTGCAACATATAGATTGCCATCGGGTCCAATGTCAATACCATTGGCTCCGTGCAGGGCAGCGCCTTTGACTAATGTTTTCAAAACAGAATTTACTGCCTTTTTAGATTTGGCATTTGCAGAATTCAAATTATCTGTGGAGTCGACAAAAGTTTCCTGGCTACAGGAAAATGAAAAAAGAATTAAACATAAAAGCGTAAACTTAAAAATTGTTTTCATAATTGGTTGGTTTTAATTGGTTAAAAATTATAATAATATTCAAACAGTAATAATTAACCTTTGAATATTTACACTTATTAAATTTAGAAAATGTACTATAATTCCATTAAAGTCAAATAGATAGTAAAAAAGAGGCTTACTTTAATCGTTCAATTTTTGATACTGTTCAAATTATAAAAATGCTATTTTTAGGGAAGTACTAAATTTTAATTTGAACTAATTTAAAGTAATCAATAAAAATAATATTTCTAACATTTAATCGATTAACTACAACAATGCAGCCTTATAAGGTGAAAATTTGAATATTTAAATCATTGCGTTAACGATTGCAGCGGCATCCTTTTTTGAGGCACGAGAAAAAGATATAGCGAAAAGCGTGTTAAAACGCCCAAAATCAAAGATTTATATTAACATTAGTTAATCACAAATAAAAGACTATCTTTGCCGCTTGAAATCCAGAATATGGGTTTGTATTCCTCAGAGTGAGGATGTGTTACTAGAAGGTTAAGTTAAGTATGTCGATTCGCTTCTTATGTAACACCACATAACAACATCGAATACTTACATAAGAATGAACACATTCCAAGAATTGGGTCTTAATGAGGACCTATTACACGCTATTACAGATTTAGGATTTGAAACACCTAGTGATGTACAACAAAAAGCCATTCCAATTTTAGTTGACAAAGAAACTGATTTGGTTGCTCTTGCTCAAACAGGAACAGGTAAAACTGCTGCTTTTGGTTTCCCGATGCTTCAAAAAATAAATATTGATAGCAGAACCACCCAAGGCTTAATCCTTTCTCCTACACGCGAACTTTGTTTGCAAATTACCAATGAAATGAAACTTTATGGTAAATACTGTAAAGGACTTAATGTGGTGGCAATTTATGGTGGGTCTAGTATAACAGACCAAGCTAGAGATGTAAAAAAAGGAGCTCAAATTATTGTTGCTACACCTGGAAGAATGAAAGATATGATTAACCGAAAACTGGTTGACATCTCAAAAATTGAATACGCTGTATTAGATGAAGCTGATGAAATGCTTAATATGGGATTTTATGAAGATATTACTGATATCTTATCTTATACACCAGCAGAGAAAAATACTTGGTTATTTTCGGCTACCATGCCTCAAGAGGTTTCTACAATCGCAAAAAAATTCATGCGTAATCCAACAGAAATTACTGTTGGAAACAAAAATGAAAGTACCAATCAAGTATCACACGAGTATTATTTAATTAATTCAAGAGATCGTTATGATGCTTTAAAAAGATTATCTGATGCCAATCCGGATATATTTTCAGTGGTTTTTTGCAGAACTAAGCGTGACACACAAAAAGTAGCAGAACAACTTATTGAAGATGGTTATAGTGCTGCTGCTTTACATGGCGATTTAAGTCAGAATCAGCGTGATTTGGTAATGAAATCTTTTAGAAATAAACAAATTGAAATGTTGGTAGCTACTGATGTAGCCGCTCGTGGTATTGATGTTGATGACATCACACACGTAATTAATTACCAACTACCCGATGAAATTGAAACCTATACCCATCGTAGTGGTCGTACAGGTCGTGCAGGTAAAACTGGTGTTTCAATGGTGCTTGTATCAAAAAGTGAAGTGCGAAAAATAAAAAGTATCGAACGCATTATCAAAAAACAATTTGATAAAAAAGAAATTCCTGATGGTATGGAAATTTGTGAAGTACAGTTAATGTCACTTGCAAATAAAATTCATAATACAGAAATCAACCATGAAATTGATAAATATTTAACGAGCATTAATTCCTTATTTGCAGATACTAGTAAGGACGAATTGATTAAAAAATTCTTTTCTGTTGAATTTACACGTTTCTACAATTACTATAAAAAAACAAAAAATCTTAATGTGGAAGCCTCTTTTTCTGATGAACGAGAGTTTTCAAAAGAATCTAACTCTACCCGCTATTTTATAAATGTTGGTAGCAAAGATGGATATGACTGGATGAGTTTAAAAGACTTCTTAAAAGATGTTTTAGAACTTGGTAGAGATGATGTTTTTAAAGTAGAAGTTAAGGATAGTTTTTCTTTCTTCAATACAGAAAAAGAATTACAAGAAAAAGTATTAGCCTTTTTTACCGATTTTAAACACGAAGGAAGATTTGTAAATGTTGAAGTCTCTGAAAACAGAGGGGGCGACAGAAGCAGAAGCAGAAGTCGTGGTCCTAGACGTGATGATAGAAAAGGTGGAGAGAAAGGAAGAAGCGACAGACGTAGTGGTTCAAGAAGCGAAAATCGTAGTACTAGCGCAGGTTCTGGAAACAGAAGCGAAAGAAGACGATCGGAGAACGCTTCAAAACCAAGACGTTCTGGTGGATCGGACTCTAAATCGTCATCATCTGGATTTGACAGACCAAGACGCTCAAGAAGATAGTTTATAAATCAAACCTCTTAGGAGAAAACTAAGAGGTTTGTTAATTTTAAGTCAAATTATAGCGCTGGCATAAATTTTGACATTTAGTTTACTATTTTTATGCCCAATTAATAATTTAATGAAAAAGCTTTTACTCTTAATTTCAACTTTACTGCTAACAACTTATTGCTTTTCTCAGGAAATCAATACCACTGTTAAGGGAGTTGTAATGAATAGCTCAGACGATACACCTCTTGAGAGTGTTAACATTGTTAATTTAAATGAAGTTATTGGAACTACGACTAATTCTAAAGGTGAATTTGAAATAAAAGCTAAACCAGATGACACCTTACATTTTTCTTATTTAGGTTTTAAATCTATAAGAGTTAGAGTGACGAATGACTGGATTAAATTTGGGAGTTCAAATATTGAATTAACAGAAGTAGCATTAGCACTTGAAGAAATTGTTATCAATCAATTAAGACTCACAGGCTATTTAGAAGTAGATATTAAGCAAGTTCCTATAAATAATAATTATCGTTATAGCATCTCCGGCTTACCTAGTACAGGTTATGAAGCTAGTTCACCATCAGCTATTACTAAAGTATTAGGTGCGATATTCAATCCTGCAGATTTTTTAAACAGAATGTTTGGTAAAAAACCAAATGAAATGCGAAAACTCAAAAAAATGAAACAGGATGATGAGATAAGAAATCTTCTTGCTTCAAGATTTGACAGGGAAATGCTAACTGCATTGTTACAAGTAGACCGTGTAGATTTAGATGAAATTGTGAGTCAGTGTAACTACTCTAAAGGATTTATTCAAACCGCTAATGATTTACAAATATTAGACGCCATTAGTGAATGTTATGAAGAATACAAATTATTAAGTAGAGGAAGAACCAATAGATTGTAAATCTAGATTTATTAAGATTTTTCTAATAAGTCCTTTAAATTTTTTAAACCTTCCTCAAAATCTTTACCAGCAGCTTTATCCATATTATAAAATAGCATAAGTAGATTCATTGGAAATTTATTTTTACCTGAAAAACCCCAAGTCACTTTAGTTTGCATTTTACCTAAATTTTCAACTTTTATAATCGCATGTGACATCGATTCCCATGGTTTTTGAAAACGCAATACAGCCTCAATTTTTTCGTTTTTTACTATATTTATAATTTCTTGTTCACCTGTTCCAACGTCACTATTTCCTTCCCATTTTGCTATAAACCCTACTTCCCCGTCAATTCCAAAAAACTCCTGCTTCATATTTGGGTCTTTTTTTTTCCAAGGTGACCAATGGTCTTGATTTTTAATATATTTTAAATAATCAAACACACCGGTATGAGGTTTGTCGATAATTATACTTCTCATAACCTCATATTTTTTAGGAGCTACAAAAGCAAGTATTACAATAACTGCTACAATTAGTAGTGCGATTATGAAGAACAACATAAATGCTATTTATTAGTTAGTTAGTTGATTAAAAGTAAATAAAAATATTTAATAAAAACAAAGCATATCTTCCTAATTAAATTATTATTTTTAGTTGAAGTACACCTTTTACAACTAAAAACATTATCCCAGTCTTAATAAATAGGGGTTAGTCAATTAATTTTAAAATCAATCCATGAAACATTTTGTTGTACTTACAGGAGCTGGTATGAGTGCCGAGAGTGGGCTAAAAACATTTAGAGAGGCAGGAGGTTTATGGGAAGGACACGATGTAAACAAAGTGGCTACACCCGAAGCCTTTAATACGAATCCAGCATTAGTATTAGATTTTTATAACCAAAGGAGAAGACAACTCTTAGAAGCTAAACCAAATCCTGGCCATTTTGATTTAGTGAAGTTTGAAAAAGATTTTAAAGTAACTATAATTACCCAAAATATTGATGATTTACATGAACGTTCAGGGAGTACCAATGTGATGCATTTACATGGCGAATTATTTAAAGTAAGAAGTACTTTTAATGAAACTGATATTATACCCTGGAGAACTGATTTGCTTATAGGTAACACATGTAAAATGGGTTATCAATTAAGACCTCATATTGTTTGGTTTGGTGAACCTGTTCCAATGATGGAAAAAGCTATAGAAGTTTGTATGTTGGCAGATTATTTAATAATTATTGGAACCTCAATGCAAGTATATCCCGCTGCCAGTTTAATTCACTATGTGCCACTAGGGATACCTATTTATTTTATAGATCCAAACCCGTCATTGAATAGCAAAGATAACCTAACTGTTATAGCTGAACCAGCGACTATTGGAGTAAAAATATTATTAGACTCTTTTAAAAAAATAGAATCAAAATAAAAAACACAGGGTTAATCCTTTTCAGTTAAAATAAAAAATTCATTCACTGATTTATTGAATATTTGGGATAATTTTAATGCTAAAACTGTTGATGGAACGTATCGATTTGCTTCAATTGAATTAATGGTTTGTCTAGAAACTCCAATTCTTTGGGCTAATTCGTCTTGAGTTATATTAATAATTGCACGTTCAATTTTAATTCGGTTTTCCATTACCTAGTTCGTTTTAAAAGTTCGAAAAATCCAACTTGAATTAATAGCATAAATAATAACACTTGTATATGCCCTAAATCGTTTGAAAAGTCATATCGCCCTAAAAATAAATCAACAAAGTAATTAGCTATCGTTTGTAATAAAGAATACCCAACACCAATGATAAATGCTAAGGCATATGATTTTGATCTTAGAGTTTCAATCATCTCATCCTCAACTTTCTCTCTAGATAAGGATATTAAAAGTAACGCAATAAGCATTAAATGTTTTAACCCGATTCCAAACCAAAGCGGAACATCATTAATAAATTTTAAAATTAAAAGTGTTATAAAACTTAAAATAAGTATTACAATACCTATTTTTTTATACCAATGAGGTAATTGTACTTTATTTAAAAACTGCTCTAATTTAGTACGTTCACAATTTTTTGATTCATTTAAATTCATGACAAATATATTTTATATTAAGACAAATTTTTTTTACTTTTTGACAAATATACTTTACATTATTGAATAAAAAAAATCTCAAGTGAGATTTTTTTTATTATTAAAATTATATTTAATTATTTCTTCAACTCAATTTGTTTTAAATTTTCAATACGGTTACGCACCAAGAAATCATCAATTGTTTCAAAATGTTCAATCACTCGTTGATCTTTAAACTCAAATACTTTTTGTGATAAACCTTGAAGAAAATCACGATCATGTGACACCAGAATTAATGTCCCATCAAAATCTAAAAGAGCTTCCTTTAAAACGTCTTTCGATTTTAAATCCAAATGGTTAGTAGGCTCATCTAATATTAATAAATTCACAGGCTCTAAAAGTAACTTTACCATTGCTAGACGAGTTTTTTCACCACCCGAAAGGACACTTACTTTTTTATCGATATCATCACCTTTAAACATAAAGCGTCCTAATATATTTTTTATCTGAGTTCTAATATCCCCTTCTGCAACTTCATCTACAGTTTGAAATATAGTTAAATTTTCATCCAGCAATGAGGCCTGATTTTGTGCAAAATAACCCACTTTTACATTATGTCCCAAGTGGCATTTCCCTTCCACTTCAATTTCACCCATAATAGCTTTAATCATTGTTGACTTACCTTCTCCATTTCGTCCAACAAATGACACCTTTTCACCTCTAGAAATAGACATATTAGCATGTTTAAAAACAACATGTTCATCATATGCTTTAGATAAATCTTTAACCGTTACCGGATAATCTCCTGAGCGTTGTGCTGGTGGAAAACGTAATTTTAATGCAGAAGTGTCAATTTCATCAATCTCAATAATTTCCAACTTCTCAAGCATGCGTTCTCTTGAATTTACTTGATTGGTTTTAGAGTAAGTTCCTTTAAATCTTTCGATAAAAGCCATATTATCTGCAATAAATTTTTGTTGCTCGTTATAAGCTTTAATTTGATGCGTTCTGCGGTCTTCTCGTAACTGTAAGTAATGCGTATAATTGGCTTTATAATCGTAAATTTTCCCCATTGTAACCTCAATGGTTCTATTGGTAATATTATCAATAAAGGCCTTATCGTGAGAAATTACCATTACCGCCTTAGCTTTATTAATTAAAAAGTCTTCAAGCCAAATAACAGATTCAATATCAATATGATTGGTAGGCTCATCTAATAAAATTAAATCTGGCTTTTGTAATAAAATTTTAACCAATTCAATACGCATACGATATCCTCCACTAAATTCACTGGTCTGTCTATTAAAATCTTCACGCTTAAAACCCAATCCACCTAAAGCCTTTTCAACTTCAGCATCATAATTAATATCTTCAAGTGCATAATACTTTTCACCTAAATCGGAGACTTTTTCAATGATAGACATATAGCTATCTGACTCATAATCCGTTCTGGTTTCTAACTCTTTATTAAGTTGCTCCATTTCATCCCTCATTTCAAAAATATGAATAAACGCTTTGGATGCTTCTTCAAAAACAGTACAATTATCTTCAGTTAATAAATGTTGCGGTAAATAAGCAATAATGGCATCTTTAGGAAAACGAACATTTCCTCGACTTGGTTTTTGTTCTCCCGCAATAATTTTCATCATGGTCGATTTTCCAGCGCCATTTTTACCCATAAGGGCTATTTTATCATTTTCATTAATTGTAAAAGACACATCGCTAAATAAAGCTTGTCCTCCAAACTCAACTGCTAAATTATCAACTGAAATCATGGTTTATTTTTTAAAGCTGCAAAACTATAAAAAAGTATATGAGTAGAAAGTAAAATATGGTTATTTTCATGCTTACTCTACCAAATAAAATTCTCTTATAAATATTGATTAATGACCTATTTTTAAATTTTATCAAATGGAAATATTTATTATTTTCAAATTAAGGAATTAGAAATAGTTTTTTTGTAAGTTATTATTTACTATATTTAATTTTTGCTATTAAACATTCCACAACCGCCCCTTTCATTACAGGATCCTCCTACTTATATATGTAAATGATATACTATTTTTTATAAATATCACTTATATATTTTTTTATTAACCAACTTAATTTTTTCTTATGAAAACTACCAATCGATTATCTCAAGTACTTCTTCTGTTATTCTTTTTTGTATTAACAACTTCTTTTTCTCAACAAACTCATTACATAACATTACATGTTAATACGCAGCAAATTAACAGTCAAAACGAATTAGAGGTTTGTTATTTTACCTCGCAATCACCAGATGGAAATTCCACGACTTCTGATGGTAATATTGAAGATTTTACAACTGTTGTGAATGCTGGTGACACGATTATATGGCGCGGAGAGTCATCAAATAATCCAGGTGCTGATACCGTTAATATCTCTTCTATCAATTATCATGGTGGTGATAATGTTTTTGATCAGAATGTTTTAAATGGAAATGGAGGTTCACCAGAAGAAGTAGTCGGTGTGGTAAGAGTCGGAACAAATGGCCAGACGGAAAAATATGCAATCAAATTTAAAGTTTTTAATAATGGAAATCAAAATGGTGGAACTTATCAAATTGATCCAAAAATAACCGTTAAACCTTGATTTTAGATTATAGTTAAGTTACAAATGAAATTTAATTTTACATTTCATTCTATATTTCCTTTTAAGGCCTATTTATTAATAGGCTTTTTTTGTCTTATTCAAAATACTTCCTTTTCACAAAAAATGTCATATACAGATAGTTTAGAGTCTGTTTATAGAATGGGGGCATATGATAAAAAAGATCAATTAAAAATAATAGAGGAGCTTTCAAACAATCTAATCGATCCTCAAAAAACACTTCAATATAGTTCAAAACTTATTGAAAAAGCAAAATTATTAGATTCAAGTCAATATTTATATACAGGATTTCTAAAAAAAGGACAAGCATTAAGACTAAAAGGCGATTATACCCTAGCATTAGAATTTTTATTCGAAGCTGCCAGTATTGCAATAAAAAATAAAAACAATAGAGATATAGGTTTAGTAAATATTGCCATTGCCGATGTATATTCTGAAATGAAAAATCATGAAAATGCTGTTTCATATTATGAAAAAGGCATCGATTTATTGAAGCAAGTAGGTGATACTTTGAATTTTGCTAATGGATTATTTAATCTAGGAGATGAATATTTAACTAATAAAGATAATGATTTAGCCATAGAACATTTTATGGAGGCCGGACTCATTTTTCGAAAAATAAATTCGCCCGAAGGGGAAGCTTACGTTTTAGGGAATATGGGAATAATATACGCTGAACAAGGTAAAGATAATTTAGCCGAAGCCAACATCAACGAAGCGATTGGAATTTTGGTAAAATCTGAATTGTATTCCGCAATTTCGGAATACCTCACTTATATGTCTGATATTTATTTAAAAAAAAATGATTGGAAATCTGCTTTAAACTATTCTAAAAAAAGTCTTGATTTAGCAACTAAATACAGTTTAAAAGGACAAATTAGCGAAGCCAATCTTCAACTCTCCAATTTATATGAAAAGTCAGGAAACTATAAGGAATCCCTCTCCTATTTTAAAAAATATGAAATTTATAAAGATAGTATCGCCAACCTACAAAATATTCAAAAAACAGCTGATTTAAGGACTGATTTTGAAGTGACTAAAAAACAAACAGAAATTGACCTCAAGCAATCTGAAGTAAACCTTTTAAATCAGCAAAAAAAGAATCAGAGCATAGTGATGATTGCTACAGCAATTGCGCTGTTTTTAATCGGTTTATTAGCTTTTGGGCTATTCAGGCGAAATAAATTCATCCAAAGAACTAAAAAGATCATAGAACAAGAAAGGAACCGCTCAGATGGCTTATTGCTAAATATACTGCCAGAAGAAACTGCTCAGGAATTAAAAATAAGCGGTAAAGTAGAAGCCAAACGATTTGAATCAGTGACCGTTTTATTTACTGATTTTAAAGATTTTACAAAAAGTTCAGAGAATGTGACACCAGAAAAACTCGTAAAAAGTATTGACTTTTATTTTTCCCGTTTCGATGAGATTATTGAAAAATACGGGATAGAAAAAATAAAAAGTATTGGGGATTCTTTTATGTGTGCTGGCGGATTACATTTTGATACTACAGATCACGCGTTAAAAATGACATTAGCCTCCTTTGAAATGCTTCAATTCGTTGAAGACACTAAACTGATTAATAATTCTGAAATTGTACATTTTGATGTGAGAATAGGCATTAACACTGGGCCTGTTGTCGCCGGAGTTGTTGGTACTAAAAAATTCGCCTATGATATTTGGGGAGATACCGTCAATGTGGCGTCAAGAATGGAATCTACTTCAAAAGAAGGAAAAATTAATATCACAGAAAACACCTATCTTCTAATAAAAGATTACTTTGTTTGCAAGTATAGAGGTCAAGTTGAAGTTAAGAATAAAGGTTCAATGAAAATGTATTTTGTAAATAGTATTAAAGACCGGACGATTGCAAATATGAAAATTTAATTTTACTACACTTTTAAAAATAAATACCTTTTTTGTTAATTTTTATTTGAATTTTTCAATTCAATCCATTTGCTCATATACTTTGTACTTTGCATAGTATGCTGCTGAAGCATTTGGCCGGTAAAATTATCTAAACGATGTGCTTTTAAATTATTATGAATGGCATTGACTTTATACATAAAATCTGAAACAAAAAGATGTTTATCAAACCGTGCATTAATTACAATAAATCCGTTTTTTTGTTTTCCATTCCAAAAAATCTTATCAGTATAAAGTTCTATGGCTTTATCAGCAAATTTTTGAGCGTCATCGGCGACAAATCCATTAGGTTCAAAACCACCAAACATACCTTCGGCAGCAATAGTCGTCATAATACAAGGAGTACCATTTAACATGGCATCAATAAGTTTGCCTTTTAAGCCAGCTCCAAATCGTAAAGGCGCAAGACATACTTTAGCATTTCTCATTACTTCGTTTATATCTTCAACAAATCCCTTTATTATAAAACCTTCCTTTTTGTTATTAAGCTGATGTACTTTCTCAGATGGATATGCTCCATACAAATGCATTTCAGCCTTTGGTAACTTTTTTCTAATTAACGGCCAAATTTGTTTTTTTAAAAACAGTAATGCATCATAATTTGGCGCATGAATAAAATTTCCAACCGAAATAAAATGTTCGCGCTCTTTAATTTTAGGTAGTTTTTTCTTTGATTCAACCGATATGCCTTTAGTTAAAAAAGGCAAATAGTATAATAAATGCTCATTAACTTTAAATTGATTTTTTAAAATTTCAATCTCTTCTTCAGAAATAATAAGACTTAAATCACATCTGTAAATACTGGCTATTTCACGTTTTGAAATGTCATTAAACAAATACCCTTTATCAAAAAGTACTTCGTCATTCAGTGCCATTTCTCTACCTTTTCTCAAACAATGTAAATCCTCAGTATCTAAAATTTTTAAGGCATTTGGGCATTGTTCTGTGACACGCCATCCAAATTGTTCTTCCACCATAAAACGGTCAAAAACAACTATATCAGGTTGTAATTCCTTTAAAAAATCATCAAAACTTGTGTTATTTAACTCGATTGAAACTTGTGGAATATCAAGCACACTTAAATCAAAGGCATTATCCTGTTTTCCACAGCTACTTGCAAAGGTTATTTTATAATTAGAAGATTGAAATGTTTCTATTAACTGCATCATACGGCTTCCAGCTGCCGAGCTTTTAGGTTCAGGCCAAACAAAACCGATAATTAATACCTGTTTAATCATAGAAAAAATTGCTATTTATTCTGGTTTAGGTTCCAAACTATACTTTAGTCTTACTTGTTTCGCCCAATCAGCAACCGCTTTTATTTGATCATCTGAAAGCTTTGCTTGAGAATGAACAAGTGTATAAGAGTCTATTGGCATGTATTTCTTTTCAACCATTTCAACAAGTTCTTCCATTTTATGATCTTTACGTTTAACAGAATTTCCTACCCAATCTGAAACATTAAAATGCTTTTTACCATCATTAATATGACTAGCCAACCAATAATTTACCGGTGTTATATTATTATACCATGGATAACGTGTAACGTTACTATGACAATCGTAACAGCTTTCTTTTAATATGATTTGAACATTTTCAGGCGGATTAGTTTCTGCTAAAAATGGTTCTATAGAGCTCATTTCTCCCTGGTTTTTTTCTGGTCCAAAAAACTGTGCAATCAACAATAATACTAATAAAGCCAGAAGGATTTTTTTTATCGTTTTCATTTTAGGTAATTTTAGAACTCTAAAATAGCAAAATATTTAATGACTTTAGAAGAATTACATAAAGAGTTAAGCTATGTTAATGCCTTACGGATAAACAGATTAAAATATTCCAGGTTAATTTTAAATGATTTAAGCTTATTACCAAAGTTAATGGCCATCCTATTTATGACAGAAGATAAAGTTTCATGCAAAGCTGCTTGGATTTTAGAGTATGTATGTGCAGAATACCTTTTAGCTATTGTCCCTTATTTAGATGAATTCACTAGGAATATGCATAAAGTCCATTTAGATTCTGCGGTAAGACCTGTAGCTAAAATTTGTGAATTTTTAGCAAAAGCAAACTATTCAAAAGAACCCAACCCAATAAAGACTATGCTTTTACCAAAACACAAAGAATACATTATTGAAACCTGTTTTGACTGGATGATAACAGATCAAAAAATAGCAGTAAAGGCTTATTGCATGAACACTTTATACTTTTTTGGGAAAGATTATAAATGGATACACCCAGAGCTTGTTCAAATACTTGAACAAGATTATCACTCACAAAGTGCAGGTTTTAAGGCCAGAGCCAAACATATTTTAAAAAAAATAAAAGCTGAAATATAAAAGATTTATGGTTTATAATTTCATCACCTTTTGTAGTTCTACTTCTGAAATTACTAATAGTTTATTTTTTACAATTCTAGAAGTTAATATTTTCCAGTTTGGATCTTCTTTAAAAATTTCTTTCAAAATAGGATGAGCCTTCTCAAACTCTTTATTATTCAGCAAATTAATTGCGTACCAGTATTTCATTTCTAAATTGTCAGGAAATAATTTCTGAGCATTTAAATATAAATTTTCTGCCATTTTAGAGTCTCCGGCTTCCATAGCTAAATCTCCTTTATTCATAAAATCATATGCCTTTTGCACCTTAACGATTCTTTCCAATTCGGCCACAGGATTTGCATGATCTTCAACTCTTAAATCCATTATAATGTCTTCCCATGAATTTCCAGTTGCTTTATCTTTAACTATTAAAATCGCGGCCGATTGACTTCCTCTAATATCTCCTTTTTCATCTTGTGCTGCTTTTAGTGCTGCTATCATTCTGTCACTTAAATCACCTGTGGTGGTTTCAAAAGCATTTGCCATGGCATCCCAAACCGTATTATTAAGCATCATATTGGCTTGAACTGAAAAATTCCTTCCTTGTCGATGTCCGGCAGCTTCTATACAAGAACTACCTGTATGCGTTGCAACCTCTCCTTTTGTGTTTAGGAAAGCCACTTGCCTGAACATTTCACCCGTATCATTTTTCAATAAAGCATCCAATGCCTGTTGTGGTGTCAGCCCTTGTTCCATTAAAGCCAAACCTTTTGGGCCGTAACTGGGATTTACAAACGATTGTGTAGCAACTACACCAACTCCAGCTTTTCCATAAGTGACAACACTTCCTACACTAAACCAATGAGACTGCACAGCTACACCAATATGACCTGTTACAGAATCTCTTGCAACAATTGAATAGGTATGAGCCAATGGTTCAGTCGTTTTATAAACCTGAGAGCATACAACCTGTGATATAAATAATATAAAAATTAAATTCAGTGTTTTCATAATTACATATTTTAATACTAATATAGTTATTCTTAGTAATAAAATCCCAAATCAAAAATTCACAAATTCTAATTCGGTATTCGAAATACAAATAGCTATCTTTGCCAATTCTTGTTAAACCCAACAACATATGTCATTATCCGAACTTAATGCCATCTCACCAATTGATGGAAGATATAGAAGTAAAGTAAAGGAGTTAGCTTCTTATTTTTCTGAAGAAGCCCTTATAAAATATCGCGTTTTAGTTGAAGTTGAATATTTTATTGCACTTTGCGAACTACCCTTACCTCAACTTAAAACAGTTTCAAAAAATGTTTTTACGGATTTGAGAAGTATTTACCAAAATTTCTCTACAGATGATGCATTAGCTATAAAAAAGATTGAAAATGTAACCAATCATGATGTTAAGGCTGTTGAATATTTTATAAAAGAAAAATTTGATGCATTAGGCCTTTCTCAATTCAAGGAATTTATTCATTTTGGACTCACTTCTCAAGATATTAATAACACCGCTATACCATTGAGTATAAAAGAGGCACTTGAACATGTTTACATTCCTGAATACCTCATTATTTTTGAAAAATTAAAAGGGTTATCATCAGATTGGTCAAACATTTCAATGCTAGCAAGAACACATGGACAGCCAGCCTCTCCAACACGTTTAGGGAAAGAAATTGAGGTTTTCGTGGTAAGACTTGAGCAACAATTCAACTCATTAAAAACTATACCAAATGCAGCAAAATTTGGTGGTGCCACAGGAAATTATAATGCTCACCATGTCGCTTACCCTGAAATTGACTGGAAAGTTTTTGGCTCTAATTTTATTCATACAAAATTAGGCTTACACCATTCATTTCCTACAACTCAAATTGAGCATTATGATCATATGGCGGCGTTATTTGATAATTTGAAACGTATTAATACTATTCTTATTGATTTGAATCGTGATATTTGGACCTATGTTTCAATGGATTATTTTAAACAACGTATAAAAGCAGGAGAAGTTGGAAGTTCTGCCATGCCTCATAAAGTAAACCCTATTGATTTTGAAAATAGTGAAGGGAATTTAGGAATCGCCAATGCTCTTTTTGAACATTTATCTGGTAAACTTCCTATTTCTAGATTACAAAGAGATCTAACAGATAGTACTGTGTTAAGAAATATTGGTGTACCCTTTGGACATGCTTTGATTGGTTTTAAATCAACTTTAAAAGGACTGAATAAATTGTTATTAAATGAAACTAAATTTGGTGAAGATTTAGAACAAAACTGGGCCGTTGTAGCCGAAGCCATTCAAACAATTTTAAGAAGAGAAGGGTATCCTAATCCTTATGAAGCTTTAAAAGGATTAACCAGAACCAATGAAAAAATAAATCAAAATTCAATTTCCAATTTTATTAGTACTTTAGAGGTATCTGATACAATAAAAGAGGAATTAAACCGTATTACACCAAGTAATTATACCGGAATTTAAACTATGTTAACAGATAAACAATCTCTTTTTCTTTGTGGGTTACTAGGCGCTGGTATTTTTGTGACTGGAGTACTGGAAATTTTAGATAATTTTATTACTAAAACTATTTTAACTATACTTTTTTTAGTAATTGTAACTAATTTAATTGTTACTAATTTGAGAAAAAAAGAAACAAAGGAAGAGTAAACCATAAAACAAAAAAGGCCCGCAAATTGCGGGCCTTTTTTGTTTTGTATTTATCTGTTATTTTTGAAAAAAATCGATTATACCACCAAATTGAGACTTATCAATATCTGAATTTCTCATAGCATCTGCCAATGTAACCATTTTCTCTGGGCTCATTTTATCCCCTAACACACGAACAATTCCAAACCCCAATTCCTTTGAACTAGCAAATACAATAAACTCTTCAGCACTATCATCGTTTCCTAAATACTTTACCAATACTTTGGTGCTTTTATCATTAAATTCCATCAGGTCATTATATTTTTTACCCTTAAGAATTGTTTTAACTTTAGATAATTCTGCATTAAACCTATCTAAATTACTTTCATCTAATTTATAGCCTAAAAAATTTAATCGTTTTACAGAACTATAAGCTTCCTTTTGCTCATTTGTTAATTTAGATTCATCTATTTTCACAATAGAGATTGGCAAATCAATGGTTGTAAAATTTGCAGATTCCTGATTATCTACGAAATAACGTTGTAAACTAGCACCATCATTACAGCCCTGAAAAAGTAGGGCTGTAACTAAAGTGATTGTAATATATATAATTGTTCGTTGCATGATTGATTTTTATTTATTACTTCTTTTTATCTAAGTGTTGTCCACCAGGAATATTCATTTTATCGGTAAGCTTAGATATCTCATTTAAATTTATATCTCCAGTTAAAGACACCACTACAGTCTCAATTTTTCGGTTTTCACCATTAATTTCAACACCTTGTCCTTTCATGGCTTTGTCTATACCATTAACATAAATTAATAGTTCTTTTACATGGTTTGAATCTTTTCCTTCTTTTACATAAAACTTCACTTCAGAGCCTTCATCTTTTACTTCCATTAATTCTTCTAAAGAACTTGAACGCGACTTAACCCATTTTGTAATGTCTGCAGAAATAGATTTATTATCGGTAACTAAAGTTTTAAAACTTGTTATGCTGTTTACCATATCCATAAATGCTTTAGCTTCAGGATCATCAACATTGATTCCCATTTTAGCTATCATTTGAAACATTTTAGGCTTAATAGACACATATGTTACATCTGCATTATCATTATATTTCTCGAAAACATCTTGAGCTGATGAGATTGCTGGCATTAACATGATTGCCATTACGATTACTACTAATTTATTTTTCATTGTTTTTAATTTTATTTTATTTAAAGTTTTCATTTTTATTATCGATTAATTGGTTTAAAAATTATGTTTCTTGTATTTTCAATTTCGTTTAGGTAACCAACAGTAGCGGTTCCTTTATTCATTTCATTCAGGTAATTTACGGTTGAAGTACCTTTATTGAATTGAGTTGAGATCATGGCTAACGATTTTACTACTTCATTATAAGCCATTTGTGGGTCATCATAAGTTCCTAAATCATCTTGTTGTTGATAATTGGATTTAAAATAAAACCCTATCATAAGAACAGTTACAGCAGCTACAGCAATCCATTTATAGTTAAACACTCTTTTAGTTTTTAATGGAAGGGCTTTAGTAAATTGCTCCTTTTGATTTACTGAAAAATAAGCAAACATGGGCTTGTACATTTCTAAGTGTGGCGCTACAGTTTCTTGAGAAAAATAGTTTTTTAACTGTTGCTCTTCTCTTAAGCTTGTTTCCCCGTTTTCGTACTTTTCAAGTAACTTTTCTATATTATTTAATACCATAACTGTGTGTATTAGTTAATTTTTCACGTATTGTTTTTCTCGCTCTAGATAAGGCTACTCGTACTGCAGTATTATTCATACCAAGCATTTCGCTAATCTCATCTAATTCATATTGTTCAATATCTCTTAATTGAATCACCATTTTTTGTTGTTCTGGCAAATCTTGAATAATTCTTCCTACCCAATCTAAACTATCTTTAGTTTCTATTTCTTTTTGCAAAGAAATATTATGATCTTGATAGTTACTATGAACAATTTTTAAATTTTGTGCTTGTTTCGATTTTAATTTATCTAAACAATAATTCTTAGTCATTGTCATTGAAAATGCCTCAACATTTTTATACTCTTCAAACTTTGATTGATTATTCCAAAGCTTGATAAGAACTTCTTGTGTAGCGTCTTCAGCCTCTTCCGTTGACACTAACAATCGTTTCGCCAAGCGAAACACTTTATCTTTAAAGGGCAAGACAATATTTAAAAATTCTGTCTGCGTCATTTTCTTTTTTTGGTTTGGTATAGTTTGTTTTAAAAAATGCTTTTTTTGTGCTTTTGATATTACGACGAACTACAATTAAAATTGTTACAAAAAATTTTTATTGTACAATAATGTAAGTAATTTTAAGTTTTGAAAACAATATATTTAAAAATTTGCCCTTATGAAAAACTTAAAAGCCATAATACTTATTTTTTTCTCCACTTTATTATTAATTAGTTGCTTTGAAGATAATGACGATAATACTGTTTCAGGTAATGAAATCAGTGATTTTGTTTGGAAAGGAATGAATATTTTTTACTTGTATAAAGACAACATCCCTGATTTAGCAAATGACAGATTTTCTAATAATGAACAGTATGTTAATTATTTAAATAATTACGACACACCAGAAGACTTATTTGAAAGTTTGATTTATCAGAGAGAAACCGTTGATAAATACAGTTGGATAGTTGATGATTATATAGCATTAGAGCAAATGTTTAGTGGTATTACAACCAGTAATGGAATGGAATTTCAACTCTTCTTAGAGCCTAATAGTAATACAATGGTAATGGGTGTTGTAAGATTAGTATTGCCGAATAGCGATGCAGATAATAAAGGGGTAAAACGAGGTGATATATTTAATACTATCAATAATACACCTTTAACAACAACAAATTATAATAGCCTATTATCTAACAACACTTATACTATAAATAAAGCAACTTATGATGATAATGGCACTCCAGATGATAAAACGGATGATGTAGTAATACCCGGGACCGAATCTGTTAGTCTTAATAAGTTAGAATACAGTGAAAACCCTATTTATAAATCGGAAATATTGAACGTTGGAGGAAATAATGTGGGGTATTTAATGTATAATGGGTTTACTGCTAATTATGATGGCCAATTAAATGATGTTTTTTCAAATTTTAAAGCAAATAATGTACAAGATTTAATTTTAGATTTACGTTATAACCCAGGTGGTTCTGTAAATTCTGCCATTCTTTTATCAAGTATGATTACTGGTCAGTTTAATGGAGATATTTTTAGCACGGAACTATGGAATAGTGAGTTTCAAGCAGCTTTTGAAGCTGAAGACCCAGAATTGTTAATTAACAGATTTACTAATAATGACGATGGTACAGCATTGAATAGTTTAAATTTATCAAAAGTGTATATTTTAGCTACTAAATCGTCTGCTTCAGCAAGTGAATTAGTAATAAACAGCCTTGATCCTTATATAGACGTGATTCACATTGGTGAAAATACCTATGGAAAATATCAGGCTTCTACAACATTATATGATTCTGATAATTTTGGTCGCGATAATGCGAATCCAAATCATGCTTATGCTATGCAACCCCTTATTTTTAAATCTTTAAACAAAGTAGGATATACAGATTACTACGATGGATTAACTCCAGACATTGAACTAAAAGAGAGCTACTTGAATTTGGGCGTAATTGGTGACATCAATGAAACACTTTTAGCTGCTGCTATTTCTGAAATTGAAAATACAGGAAAAATTGCTGATATAAAAGCGAAAGCAATACCAAACTTAAAAC
This sequence comes from Flavobacteriales bacterium, assembly GCA_024641135.1. Classification (GTDB taxonomy): domain Bacteria; phylum Bacteroidota; class Bacteroidia; order Flavobacteriales; family Flavobacteriaceae; genus Yeosuana. The sequence goes on along the minus strand of JAHEDS010000016.1, from coordinate 6,261 downwards.
TAATAAAAGACAGTAACAGTTTTATTCCTTTTTCAGACGACATGTACACTGATAAAAAGATTCCTGATTACATTATTAATAAAAAACATTTTGATTAATTAATTACATCAAAGGCTAATACTTAAATTAGCCTTTGATTTTTAAATTAAAAATCGAAATTCAACCCCAAATTTATATTTCGCCCTTTGGTTGAATACCCATATAACTCTTCATAATCTTCATTCAAAATATTGGTCACATTGGCAAAAAGTAAGATTTTCTTATTTTTTAATTTATGACTAATATAAAAATTGAATAGCGCATACTTATTTAATATTACTTGTTCAGTATTATATGTTGTATCGTTAAAAAAGGCATCATGCCTACTATCATTGAACTGATAAGATAGATTCGTAAACGTCGTTTTAGATAATTGATAGGATAACGAAGCATTGATTTTAACTTTTGGAATCCTTAAACTTAAATCCTCCTCAACATGAGTAAAAGTAGCATTGCTTTGAACTGACAGTTGATTTGAAAATTTAAAATTTATATTTAATTCTAACCCGCTAGCATTAAAAGTATTATCAATATTTTGATACTTATATACATAGCTACCTAAATCGACAAAATCAATAAAATTAGATTCCTTTCTGTTAAAATAAACCAGACTAACAGTGGCTTTATTTTTAGCATTTACCTCTATTCCAAATTCTAAAGTAGTATTTTCCTCAGGTTGTAAATCTGAATTCCCATAAGTTGGTTCAAATAACTGATATAAAGATGGAGTAATATAAGCCGTACTAAAACTCGCCAATCCCTTTAAATAGCCAAATGCAACATTTTTTTTAAACGATGGATTTATACTATATACCAAATGCGACCCATATTCTGAATGATTATTCAAGCGGGTACCAAAATTCATATTCAATCCAAAATCAGATACGTAAACCATATTAGCATATGGATCCAAAATCACAAAATTCGCAATATCAGGATTTATACTTTGCTCTAAATATGAACTCCCATAAGGAATTATAAGGCTTTCCATATTGTTTTTCTGAGCATTAACCCCTAAGACTGTATATATTTTATTATTAAATTGATACCGGTTGAAAACATCTGAAACAAAACTTTGCGCTTTGTAATTAGCGGGATAGCTTGACCTTATATCACGGTTTATAGTATTGTAAACTGCATTTAAAGTTATGCTGCCATTACTATAGTTAAACTCTGAAGAAATTCCGAAACGACTTTGGTCTGTTACAGCCGCATCCTCAATTTCTGGTCCAGAATAAACATCATCAAATTCAGCTTTAAAATCGTCAAAGCTACCATAAGCCGAAATTTTAAAGTTATTAGAGAAATTATATCCTATTTTAAATTTCCCATTAATGGAATTAAACACATCTTTATCTGGCTCAACACCTCTAGATAAGGACGATAATCCATCTGTGAATTGATTACCAAAACTTGCTAAATAATTAAACTTATTTAAAGTTCCATTGATGGACACGGAATTTCTAAAATCATTAATACTATATGTATTGTCTGATTGTGATTTATTGCTTCCTAAAATACTTCTAAAACTCGCAGAAATGGGTTTATTTGAAGCCTCTTTCAACTTAATATTTATAACTGCAGTCGCAGCACCAGAACCATAAAGTGTACTTGCGGCCCCTTTTAAAATTTCAATACTTTCAACCTGTTCTGTGTTTAGTAAACGTAAATCATAATCATTTGCTATTTGTGAAGCATCGGTTAATGCCACACCATCAATAAGTATTAAAACCTGCCGGTTACGACCTCCTCGAACATAATAATTCAGGTTTTGGCCTGCATTACTTTTTGTGCCATTAATTTCTAATCCAGCTGTAGTATTAATAATTTCTGCAATAGATTTTCCTTGCTGATTCTGCAGTTCGGCTTGAGAAATTTTGGTAATAACTTTACCGGAATTCTCTCGTTTTAATTTAAATTTAGAATCGGTTATAACAATCTCATCTAATTGTTGTATCAGTGTAGAATCAACTATTTGCTGGCTAATGCCAAGAGTTGAAACCCCAAAAAATAATAAACTAATTACCTTTTTTTTGTTGTTCATTAAATTACTAATTATTCGAGAATAGTATGAATTAACATACATAAACTTTTATCCCGAAAGTTTGACTTATATATTTTTAAAAAAGGCAGGTCTCCTGACTCTCGTCTTAATGCTGGTCTTCCCAGAAAATATTTCCAGTGACTTGAAGTTTTGCACTAAGCATTCCATTAAAGGAACAAAGATTACAGTTGCGGGAACAGCTCTGGATTTAAACCAGATTCCCTTTTAATTCAAACAATAATAAATTGGTTGAAACCATTTTCTATGCGAAAGTAATTATTAAGATTAAAATAATTATTAAAGGTTTACTTTTTCTTTGTCATTTTATAAACCAAGTAAATAAAGCCAACCAAAAAATGAAGTATTATTACCCCTGCAACTATATATATTGTTAAATTTGAATTGTCTCTCATGGCCATCAATTTATTCAAAAATATAAACCATCAAAATAAGAACCAGTTACAATTGTTACAAAGATCAAACATAAAATTCATTCCATATTTTTTAGTAATAACCTTATTTTTCTTTTTTACAAATTGTAAAAAAGAAGTTGCAAAGAGTATAGAGCCCTCTATATTAGAAATAAAAATACCATTAAAGTATGCCCAAGGATTCTCAATAACAGATTTTGGAAATTATAAAGTTTTAGAAATTAAAAATCCATGGCCAAATGCTGATAAAATTTATAAATATGGGTTAGTACCTGAAGATAATCTATCCACAATAAAATTAAATAATGAAGATTTTGATGCTATTTTATCTATTCCCATAAAAAAAATAGTAGTTACCTCAACTACCCATATTCCTGGGTTGGAATTGTTAAATATGGAAGAAACATTAGTTGGATTTCCAGGAACAGATTACATCTCTTCTAAAAAAACTAGAAAAAGAATTGATAATAAATTAGTTAGAGAATTAGGTAAAAATGAAAGTATTAATACTGAAGTTTTATTAGAATTAAAACCAAATGTAGTCATTGGTTTTGGTATTGACGGAAATAATAAAACTTTTGAAACCATTAAAAAATCAAATATTCCGGTTATTTACAATGGTGATTGGGTTGAAGATTCTCCTTTAGCAAAAGCAGAATGGATAAAGCTTTTTGGGGTTTTATTTAACAAAGAAAAAGAAGCAGACTCTATTTTTAATAACATTGAAAAAAACTATTTAGAAGCTAAACAAATAGCATCAAAACTTAAAAGCCAACCTACTATATTAAGTGGCGCTATGCATAATGATATTTGGTATTTGCCGAATGGAACAAGTACAGAAGCACAATTAATGGAAGACGCTAACACTAATTACCTTTTTAAAGATTCTAAAGGAACCGGTAGCTTAGCTTTAAATTTTGAAACCGTATTTACCAAAGCTAAAAATGCCGATATTTGGCTAAGTCCTTCAAATTATAACAGCTTAGAATCACTAAGAAAAAGTAATGAACACTATACTATGTTTAAATCATTTCAAAATAAAAACGTATTTTCATTCACTAACACTATGGGTGAAACAGGTGGTGTTTTATATTATGAGTTAGGATTGACAAGACCCGATTTAGTTTTAAAAGATTTAATTAAAATATGCCACCCTGAACTATTAGAATCTTATATCCCTTATTTTTTTAAAAAATTAAACTAATTGTCTAACCAAATAACACATACACGTTCATTTTCAATTCTAACAATAGTCTTAATTATTTGTTTTATAATAAATATAAGTCTAGGCTCTGTGTCCATTCCTTTAAAAGACATATTTAATAGTATTATTGGAATTGAAACAGGACAAGAAACCTGGCAATACATTATTCAAAATTACAGACTACCAAAAGCATTTACAGCTATATTAGTAGGTTCTGGCTTAGGTATTTCGGGACTTTTAATGCAAACTTTATTTAGAAACCCTTTAGCAGGCCCATTTGTTTTAGGGATTAGCTCTGGAGCCAGTTTAGGTGTTGCGCTTATTATTTTAGGCTCTAGTTTTTTTGGAAGTGTTTTTGCTGTATTATTGATTTCAAAATGGAGTATTGTAATTGCCGCAAGTCTTGGTAGTTTTTTAGTATTAATATCTGTCATGGCGGTTTCATTAAAAATACGTGACACTATGGCTATTCTTATTATAGGCCTAATGTTTTCAAGTATAACAGCAGCCATTGTTAGTGTTCTATCTTATTTTGGTTCGGCTGAACAATTGCAACAATACATATTTTGGGGCTTTGGAAGTTTAGGTAACTTATCATGGAATGAACTAAGCATCTTATTCATTATTTATTGCTTTGGAATCATATTAAGTATTAGTTCAATAAAATCTTTAAACTCTTTACTGCTAGGTGAAAATTATGCTAAAAGTTTAGGGTTAAATATTAAAAAAAGCCGTTTAATAATTATTATAGCTACTAGTTTACTTGCCGGTACTATAACCGCATTTGCAGGCCCAATCGCATTTATTGGATTGGCAATTCCACATTTAACAAGACAGATTTTCAATACGTCCAATCATAAAATTCTGCTACCTGCCGTATTTTTATTCGGAGCCATTGTCATGCTTATTTGCGATAGTATTGCACAAGTCCCTAATAGCGATTATACTTTACCAATAAATGCAATAACATCATTAGTTGGAGCACCAGTGGTGATATGGTTACTGGTTAGGAAACGTAAAATGATATTTTAGATTTTTATATGAAAGATTTTCAAAAACATATCATTTTAAGCACGGATAAATTAACCATAGGTTATTCTTCAAAAAAACAGCAATCCATTATTGCTTCAAACATTAATATTAATTTATATAAAGGCGAACTTATAGGATTAATTGGAGCAAACGGTATTGGTAAATCAACACTTTTAAGAACATTAACTAATGTTCAAAAACCATTGCAAGGTAGTATTCAAATTAATGCCAAAAACTTGAACGAATACCAATCCATAGATTTAGCCAAAGTATTAAGTCTTGTTTTAACAGAGGCCATGCCTTCAAAAAATTTAACTGTATTTGAGCTCGTCGCTTTAGGACGACAACCTTATACTAATTGGGTTGGATCCCTAACAAAGGAAGATATTGAGAAGGTAAATGAGGCTTTAAAACTCACTAATCTTGAAAATTTAAAATATAAAAATTGCTTTGAGTTAAGCGATGGACAACTTCAAAAAGCCATGATTGCAAGAGCTTTGGCACAAGATACCGATCTCATTATTTTAGATGAACCAACTACTCATCTAGATATGTATCATAAAGCTTATATTTTAAAATTATTACAAAAGCTAGCGCAAGAGACAAAAAAAACTATTTTGTTTTCTTCACATGAAATAGATTTAGCCATTCAGTTATGTGACACAATAATCGTAATGACAAATGAAAATGTTATTACAGATAATCCTTCTAATTTAATTTCAAATGGTACTTTCAATAAGTTGTTTCCAAAAGATTTAATTGTTTTTGATGATAAAACAAAAAAATTCAGAGTGATAAAATAAATACTTCTCATTCTCTTTACGAGGTTAAAAGCTTTAAACTTCAAACTAAAAAAATTATCTTTGGTAAAATACATTCTTATTTATGACTGACTTTATTATTCAATTTTTTGCTGTTTTAATTTTCGCGGTTTTAGGATTCTTTTTAGGTACCTATTTTAGTAAACTTAAAAATAAGGGTGAGCAAAGTTCGCTAGAAGAACGATTAAATCAAATGCATTTAATTAGTGAAGATTTAAAGAAAAATTTGAATAAAATTGAAAATGATCGTGATAGTATTAGAAATGAAAAAGAATTATTAAGCTCTGAAATTGCAAGGAAAAACGCCGATTTTGAGAACTTAAAGCAAAAAAATGAAGAGCAAAAAGCAGAAGTTGAAAAACTTCAGGAAAAATTCACCAAAGAATTTGAGAATCTTGCAAATAAAATATTAGATGAAAAGTCTAGTAAATTCACCATTCAGAATAAAGAAAATTTAGATACAATATTAAAACCACTTCAAGAGAAGATTCAACATTTTGAAAAGCGCGTTGAAGAAACGAATAAAGAAGATATTACCCGAAGTGCTGATTTGCGCAGACAAATTATTGGTTTAAAAGAGCTTAATGAACAAATGAGTAAGGACACCAATAATTTAACCAAAGCGTTAAAAGGTGACACCAAAATGCAAGGGAACTGGGGAGAATTAGTTTTAGAACGCGTATTGGAACG
>JAHEDS010000080.1:6051-11535 GCA_024641135.1 Flavobacteriales bacterium | reverse complement strand
CCTGAATAGTCTGGCAACCGGCCTTCTAGTAAAAAATCTTTAAAATAATCCCAGCTAAAATCGGCCCCCACGCCTTTTAAAATAATGCCTTCAAAATCTGTTTCGGTACGTATTACACCAAATTTAGTAGCTACCGCCTGAATGTGTTTGATACCATCAACCGATTTGAACTCCGGATAAAAATCTTGTTTTGTTGAAATAGGCGCGATACTTTCCTGAGAATTGTTGCTATCAAAATTTGAAATGATAACATGCCCATTAAACGCCACTACTTTATCTCTAATTTTTTGTTGCAGCCCAATACCAGTAGCAATAGCAATCATCATTACCACAATACCTACCGCAATAGCGGAAATTCCAATTTTTATTATTGGTGCCGAAATACTACTTTTATACGCTTTACTACCAATAATGCGTTTTGCTATAAAATACTCGTAATTCAAATTTTGTGATGCTAATTAATGTTTTCAAAAATACAGTTTTATTATGTCTTATGGTATTGATTTCTTGCGGAAACTTTTCAAGAAGTGAATCAAAACAAGAAGTTGTGCCAGTTCAACAAACTCCACCCATTGTTGGAGCCAATCAAACTGAGGCCTATTTAAAATTATTACAAGGTAAACGAGTTGGAATCGTAGCCAACCAAACCAGTGTGATTTTTAAAGATCCTCAACAAAAAACATACTCGCATGTAGTGGATTCTTTACTGAAGCTAAATATTAATGTTGCAAAAGTATTTTCTCCAGAACACGGCTTTAGAGGAAAAGCAGATGCCGGTGAATTAGTTGATGATAGTAAAGACATTAAAACCGGCTTACCTATTATATCTCTTCATGGAAAAAACAGAAAACCTACTAAGGAACAACTAAAAGATGTTGATATAATAGTGTTTGATCTTCAAGATGTAGGTGTACGCTTTTACACTTATTTATCTACCATGCACTATGTCATGGAAGCTTGTGCAGAAGCTAATATTCCGGTGATTGTGCTTGATAGACCAAATCCCAATGCACATTACATTGATGGTCCTGTTTTAGATTTAGCCTACAAAAGTTTTGTAGGCATGCATCCTGTTCCACTGGTTTATGGCATGACTATTGGAGAATATGCTAAAATGATAAACGGGGAACATTGGTTAGAAAATATGGTAAATTGCACACTTACAGTTATTCCTTTAAAAAATTACACCCATCAAACCTCTTATAGTCTGCCCATCAAGCCATCACCCAATTTACCAAATGATAAAGCTATTAACTTATATCCTAGCCTAGATATCTTCAGAGGAACCACTATTAATGCAGGACGCGGTACTAATTTTCAAATGCAGTGCTACGGAGCTTCTTTCTTTCCAAAAAGTGATTTTAGTTATATACCTAAACCCAATGAAGGTGATAAACACCCTAGGTTTGAAAATAAAATTTGTTATGGAGTAGATTTAAGAAATGAGCCAACACTTCATAAATTCACTTTAAAATATATCATTGACGCCTATAATAAGACACCAAAAAATGAAACATTCTTTGGGCCTACATTTACCGTTCACGCTGGTAATGAAATTTTACAAAAACAAATAGAATCCGGTTTAACTGAAGAAAAGATTAGAGCGACTTGGCAAGAAGATCTTGAAAATTTTAAAAAAATAAGAATCAACTATTTAATCTACAAATAATCAACCAATAAATATAGCCCTTAATGAAAAGGATTATTGCATTTATAATGTTAGTATTAAGCTCTTTTGGTTTTAGTCAAACGACACAAAAGTCTCAAGAGATTGATTCTAAAAACCCTAAAAAACTAGCAAAAGAATTTTTAAAGGCAAATAACATTCCTGGAATGACTATTTCGGTTTCTAAACATGGAAAACTTATTTGGTCTAAAGGATTTGGTTATGCCCGTTTGAAACCTAAAAAACGAGTAAAACCAAGTAAGACAATCTTCAGAATTGCCAGTATTTCTAAATCCATAACAGCAGTGGCATTAGCTAAATTAGCTGAAGACAAAATCATTGATTTAGATAAAAGTATTTACGACTATTTACCAGATTATCCCAAGAAAACTTTTGACTTTACGGTACGTCAATTAGGAGGTAATATTGCGGGCATCAGGCATTATAAAAATGATAGTGAATACGTTTTAAACAAAAAAATGAGCATTACAGATGGTCTATCTCTTTTTAAAGATGACGATTTATTATTTGAACCGGGCACGCAATATCAATATAGTTCGCCTGGATACGTTTTATTAAGTGAAATCATTCAAAAATCATCCAAAATACCTTATTCAAGTTTAGTGACTGACTCTATTTTTAAACCGTTAGAAATGCATCATTCTATGGTTGATGATTCTGAAACAAAAATCACCAATAAATCAGAGTTTTATAGTTCGTCCAGAATACATGGACCTGTCATAGCAAAACCTGTTTCAAATGGGTATAAAGCTGCCAGTGGCGGATTTTTATCTACTTCAGAAGATATTGTAAAGTTTGGCAATGAACTAATTAACCCAAAAATATTATCTAAGGAAGCTATCTCTGAAATTGTAACCAGTCAAAGATTAAATAATGGCTATCGTACCGGTTACGGCATTGGTTTTTCAATAGAAAAATCTAAAAATGGATCGCCAAAATATTATCATACTGGTGGTGGTGTTGGCGCTTCAACAATTTTATTAATCTATCCTGAAGAAGAACTTGTAATAACTGTTTTAACAAATCTTACGGGAGTAAAGATGATAGATTTTGGCAATCAGTTAGAATCGCTCTTTATTGATTAATAATGGTTGGTTTTTTATATTTTTGAAATGGTTGTTTAAGCAAATTATTTATTTGTCCGTTTTCAACTTCATCAGGAAAAACATCCACACCATACACTAATTTTTCTCTATCCAGATACCTATAGGTTCCTAGTAATCTATCCCAAATTGAAAAAATATTACCATAATTAGAATCTGTATAAGGCAACACATAATGATGGTGTACTTTATGCATATCTGGAGACACCAAGAAGTAGCTTAGCCTTTTATCTATTTCTTTAGGCAGTTTTATATTTGCATGTGTGAACTGTGTAGCCACTAAAGACATTGACTGGTATAACATAACTATTCCCATAGGAACCCCAATAACAAAAACCCCAAATAGTGTAAATGCAAATCGAATCACACTTTCTAAAGGATGATGTCTGTTAGCAGTTGTAGTATCTACAAAATGATCTGTATGATGAACCAAATGCACCATCCATAATGGCTTTACTTTATGCTCTACAAAATGTGGTAAATAAGCCCCGAAAAAATCCATAAATAAAACTCCTAAAATGATGTACAACCACAAAGGCATTTCTGGCAACCAATTAAGAATACCAAAATTATTAGCCATAACCCAGTCGGCAGACATGAGTAATAAAAATGCTAATACGAAATTGATTATGATTGTTGTAACTGTAAAAAATAAATTGGGAATGGCATGTTTCCACTTTTTATAACTGAATTTAAACAAAGGCACCGACCCTTCTATAACCCAGAAAAATGTTAAGCCTCCCACTAAAATCAAACTTCTGTGTAAAGACGGTATGGTTTCAAAATAGTTTAAAAAATCTTGCATATCATTGGTGATTAATTTTTAAATATAACAAAAAATAACTGGTTACTTGATTAACCTTTTCATCTCTTCAACGATATTAAAAGCTGCCGGACAAATGGCTACATTTTTTAGCGTGAGATTGGATATTTGCTGAAATTTTTTTCTGTCGGTATGAGGAAATTCACTACATGCCTTGGGTCTTACTTCATAAATAGAACAATAATTATCTGCTCCTAAAAAAGTGCAAGGTACACTTTGCAAAACATAATCCTTATCCTCATCAATTCGTAAATACTGATTTATAAACTGTTGTGGCTTCAATTTAAAATGCTTTGAAATGCGCTCAATATCTTTATCTGTAAATAAAGGCCCGGTAGTTTTACAACAATTGGCACATTCTAAACAATCGGTACGTTTAAATTCCTGTTCATGCAAATCCTGCATCATATAATCCAAATTCTTTGGTGCTTTCTTTTTTAGCTTATCAAAGAATTTTTTGTTTTCGTTATGCTTATCTTTGGCCAGCTTTGGGAGATTATTTAAAATGTCTTGCATGGCGCAAAAATACTATTTTTAATGAAAGATTTATTTGGTCAAGCCCTTTTAGATTATCAAAAAGGAGAATTTACAGAAGACATTATTACCTCAACAAATATTTCTGATGATGATATTCTACCAATCTCTTATCTTTTTAGAGCCTTTAAAGAGATGCCTAAACTAGAACAAAAAGCATTAAAAATAACTAAAGGATCTGTCCTTGACGTGGGATGTGGGGCCGGAAGTCATAGTTTATATCTTCAAAACAAAGGGTTTCAAGTAAAAGCAATAGATATCTCTAAAGGTGCCATTGAAGTCTGTAAGCTTAGAGGATTAAAAAATGTAGAAGTCAAGGATATTTTGGAAGAAACCGAAACCTTTGATACCATTTTGCTTTTAATGAACGGGACCGGAATTTTTCAAGAATTAAACCAGCTTTCAAAATATCTCATTCATTTAAAATCTTTATTAAATCCTAATGGCCAAATATTAATTGATTCATCAGATATTAAATATATGTATGAAGATGAAGATGGCGGATTCTGGATAGATGCACATGCCAATTACTATGGAGAGCTAGATTATTTTTTGAGCTATAAAGGCAAAAAAGAAACACCCATGAAATGGCTGTACTTAGATTTTGACACCTTAAAATTAGCCTGTGAAACCGTTGGTCTACAATGTGAGCTCTTTTTAGACGGTGAACATTTTGATTATTTAGCTAAGTTATCTTTAGCATAAACTGACTTACCATCAATAAAGGTGTTTAACGCTTTAATATTTGGAATTTCTTCTAATGGCACTTCCATAATATTTTTATCTAAGATTATAAAATCGGCAAATTTCCCAGGTTCTATACTTCCTTTTTCATTTTCTTCAAAATTTGAAAAAGCCGCCCAGATAGTCATTCCTCTTAGCGTCTCTTCTCTCGTTAAAGCATTTTCCATTTGAAACCCTTCAATAGGTTGGCCTTTTAAATCCTGTCTTGCAACTCCTGCATAAAAAGTATAAAACGGACTCACATATTCCACAGGAAAATCTGTTCCTAAAGCAACCTTTCCATATTTATTTAATAAGTCTTTATAGGCATAAGCTCCTTTTACGCGTTCATGACCTAATCGGTCTTCTGCCCAATACATGTCACTGGTTGCATGAGTAGGCTGAACAGATGGTATAATATCATCAAACATGTTAAAATCCTCCGGAGATATTACCTGAGCATGTTCAATACGCCAGCGTCTGTCCTTTTTACCATCCAATACATTTTTGTAAATTTTCAAAACTGCATGATTGGCGGAGTCGCCAATGGCATGTGTATTCATTTGATATTCTGAAAGAGCTATTTTTTTAGCTGCTTCTTCAAACTCATTTAG
>JAHEDS010000080.1:0-5951 GCA_024641135.1 Flavobacteriales bacterium | reverse complement strand
GCTTTTGAAAATTCAACAATCTTATTAATCACCTCATCAAAACTTGTGGTTCCAACCAAATCTACTTCTTGTGAATTAAAACCTAAACTTAAAAAATGGCAATGCGCATCGATAAAGCCAGGAACAATCGTCTGACCTTTAACATCAATAATATTTTTTGAAAAATATTTTTCCTCAAGCGTCTTTGAGTCTCCAACTTCAACAAATTTTCCGTCTATTACAGCAAATGCTTCCGCTGTTTCAAAACCTGAATTAACTGTATATATTTTAGCATTTACAAAAATAGAATCGACCTCTATTTTTTTCTTGCATGAAACGACTGAAATGAGAACTAAAATTAAAAGATACTTTTTCATTTTATTGATATTGAATTGGTGTAAAAATACAAAAAGCGTTCAATTATGACCGCTTCTTATTATTCATTAAATTTTTAGACTATTAAAAATCAAACTTATAAGTTGCTCCGGCTAAAAACTGAATACTTTGAACCGGGAAATTTTGCCAGCGTTGATACCCATTATTTGTTAAGTTATTACCCTTAACATAAATTGACAATTGGTCATTCACATGATACCCTAAATTTAAATTGGCATCAAAATAACTATCAAGTGTTACTATAAATGGTGTTGTTATTGATCCATCATTTAAAAAGAATTGATCCTTTCTCTCTCCTGTATAAAACAAATTAGCCCCAGCAAACCAATGTGCATCAATTTGATAATCAAGGAATAAAGACCCTTTAGCATCGGGTAAGTTCCACGCTTCTGCTTGACCACTTGAGGTATAACCAAAATATTCGGCTTTAATACCTAATTTAAAATTTCTGTTAACATCTACATTTATTTCCCCAGAGAAACTAAAAGTATCCACATTATCGTAAACAATCCCAAATGAATTACCATAAGAATAATTTTGGGTTGTAACAGTAATCTCATTATTTATAAAGAGCGCCTTGTTTCTATCAGAAATATAGCGACCGCTTATATTATAACTCATACTGCTCGACACTTTTCCTTTTAAACCAACATAAGCATTATATAATTGGTCTGTTGGAATAATAAATAAGGTTGGAGAAACAAATGGATTTTCTGACGCAAAATCATAATATGAATTTTGAATTAGCCCACCTTTTATACCTCCATAAGCAATGAGGATATCATTAACCATCCTGTAAGAAGCGGTCACATTAGGATAAATATAAAATTTACTTTCATTAGCTTCTTTGTCATTTAAATAAAACATTGAAATTCCTAATTCTACAGATAAATCATTTTGATTTAATTCATATTTAGGTGTTAGTCCTAATTGGAAATTACCGTATGGTAATTCATCAGTTGTACTATAATTTCTATCAAAAGAACCGCTTAAATAATCAAATACAATATCTGTTGAAATCTCTTCTTGATTAACAGGGATATCAACTGTCGATTTTACAACAAACCTGTTTTCTCCTGAGCCTTGATTATCTCCAAAACGTCTGAACAAGAAACCAACGGAATTGATGTATGTATTTTCGAAAGTTACATCACTTCCGAAATGGGCATCAAAAAATGAATGACCTCCACTTATGTTATTCGTGTTTGCTTCATCAACCATAGATTCAGGCAATCCGTACCAATTAAATCTTTTTTGTTGAAAACCAGCCTCAACTTTCCAAGATAAATCCCGTAGCCTGTTGGCATAATTAACGTTTATCTTGGAGTCGGAAAAATTATCATCTAAAAGTAAATTCTCAATACCACCTTGTGAAGAATGATGACTAAGATAACCACCTACACTTTGGTTTCTATCTATTGAATGATTTAAATAAATTTCACCTAAAATAGCTGTATAAGTACCAACTCCCAATGAAGCATAATTATCATATAATTTCGAAGGTTTATCTTTTTCAACGATTGCTGCTTTGCCTTTTGCAGGTGTAAATGTTGATGCCACTGGAAAAGAAAATATATTATATCGTATTTCTTTTTTATTCGCAGTTTCTGCGTCATCTATCGAAGGCGTTTCCTTAACCTTAAAAGCATCTGCTATAGTTGGCGTATAGGGTTTTACCACATTAATTACACCTGTTGAAATAGTATCCTTTTCCTGCGAAAACGACAAGGTTTGAGATAATGCTAAAACGATTATTATTATTTTATTTAAGTGCTTTCGCATAATTTTTTGTTTGAATGATTTCTTGTTGATGAAAAGTTTAATCTTCATTTTTTATTGATGAATTTGTTTTTGATTCTTCCGCTTTTATTTTTGCTAATTCTGATTGAGCTTCTGAAACTACCTCATCAAATTCTTTAAAATTTTCAATAACACTTTGTAAAATATAGGTGGCCTGATAAGCATCCTTAAGCGCATAAAAGTTTTTTGCCATTAACACTAAACCTTTTGCACTATAATATTTATAACCAGAAAAATCTTTTGCTAATTTTTGAACTGCATTATTTGAAGCTTCAAACTTCCCTTCCTTATTTTTAAAATAGGCATTAAAGTATAACGCTTCGGCAGCCATTTCACCCGTAGCAACAACTTCAACTTTTTCATAATTGCTTTTTGCCTTAGTTTCTTCACCAGTTTTCATAGCAGAACGCGCTATAATAATATGGGCGTCGGCTTCTATTTTATTATCAATTTTAGGGCTAGATAATACTTTTTCAGCGTAAGATACCGCCTCATTATACTTTTCTAATTGATAATTAGCTTTCATTAAATTTGATTGGGCAAATACCACATTTTGAGGGAAATTGGCTTCTTTCTCTAACCTTAATAACAAGGGCATCGACCCATTATAATTTTTACTTTCTAAATAAAATTGTGATAATCGCAACAATGCTTCCTCTGTAAATTCGTTTCCAGGAGCATCAACTACATATTTATAATGTGATGCCGCATTCCCGCCAAGACCTTTTTTATAATACAACTGTGCCAAATAGAAATGCGCTTGTAAAACATGGATTCCATTTGAAAATTGATTGATGTAATTATTAAATTGTGTAATGGCCTTTTCAGTATTACTATCTAAATATTGCTTCTCCGCAGCTTCGTACGTTGCATTATCTAAATCTGAATCTGATACTTCAACATATCCAAGTGTTTTAACCCAGGAAGCATATTCATTTACGCGACCTAAATCTATATAAATTAATCGCGCCGTAGAAACAGCCTGATTGGCTTCAGGTGTATTTGGATAATCAGCAGCTACTTTTTTAAATTTAGTTAAAGCATCTTCATTTTGCCCTGAGTTATAATATACCAACCCTTGACGCAACAAGGATTTCGATACAAATGAACTCATTCTATATTCTGAATTCAATCGAGAATACATTTGTAATGCCTTATCTGTTTGATTTGCTTTCACATAAGAATTCCCCAACTCATACATGGCATCATCCCTAAGTTTTGAATTTTTGTATTCGGAAATAAATTGCTCCAGTTCAGAAATCTTTTTCGTTTCCTGACCAATGTAACCTGCACTGATTGCCTTTTGGAAAAACGCATAATCAGATTCTAAGCCACCTACTTTATTAGCATTATTGTAAGCTTTTATAGCATCATTGTAATCACTCGAAACAAAATAGGCATCTCCTAATCTTAAATAAGCGTCATTCAGCCTAACTTTATCATCTTTCTGATTACTTGTGAATTGATTAAAATAATGAATGGCTTGACTATAATTTTTAAGCTTGAAATAGGTATATGCCAAATTATAATATAGATTCTTAAAATCAGGAGTTGATTTTGAGATTGTTTGATTTTCAAATTGCTTAAGCCCAATTAAAGCATCTTCATAATTGGTTAAATTATAATCAGATTCTGCTTTCCAAAAGGTTGCTCTAACTGTATATTTATCATCTCTAGGTTCTTTTAATGACTGATTAAAAAGTGTTCTAGCTTCGAGATATTTCCCTTCATTATATATTTCAATTCCACGATAAAAAGCAACTTTCTGGTAGGCTACCTTGTATTCAAAACTTCTTTTTCCTTCAAGTAATATTAAAGCCTCTTTATAATTTTTTGACGTTATATAACTATCTATTAAAAGGGCTTCCAATTCTTCTTTATGGCTCGAATTTGGGTATTTAGTAACATAATCTGTTAATACTTGTGATGCCGATTGATAAGGATTCCCAATTTCATAGCTGATTTTCGCATAATTAAACCATGCATCTTCCTGAATTTTTAAATCATAACTCATTTGAGAGGCATTCCTAAACGCGTTAAGTGCCTCCGCTTTTTTATCTAAATAAACATAGCTTGCCCCTAAATGATAAAAAGCATTTTGTGCAATTGCATCCTTTCCTCCTATTATTTTATTAAATTCTGATATAGCCTTGTCATAATCTTTTTGCTTATAATAGGCATATCCTAATTGATAAAAATCCGTATTGTTCCATTTTCCTTCTTTTCCTTTATAGGCATTTAAATAAGGTATGGCCTCTGCATATTTCTCTAAATTAAAATAACTCTCTCCTATAATTTTAGATAGCTCAGAGACCTCATTAGCATCACTTTCAGTGAGTCTTGCTTTAGCCAATTCAATAGCCTTTTCAAAATTACCTAGCTTAAAATTAAGATCGGCCTGGTAATACGACAATTTTTCTTTATAACGTTCCTGATCACTCACTTGCTCAAAATAAGCGTTTGCTTGAGTATAATCATCCCCTTCATAAGCCATGAAACCAATATAATATTTAGCTTGAGAACCATATTCTTTAGAATTTTCTACACGACTCAAATACTTTTTCGCGTCCTTACTCTGTTTTGAGACAAAAGCAGAATATCCATTATTAAAATTAAATTTTTCAATTTCTTTACCAGACAAAGCCTCTTCATTTACTTTATCATACCATTTTCTTGCATATGCATATTTTGAGTTTTCAAAATAATAATCACCAACATCTACATAAGCAGTATTACATTTACTACTGGTTGGATATTTTTTTACAAAATCTTCAATTAATTTATCGGCATTTTGTTGATTTAATCTCACTGCACAATTGGCAATATAATAGGCACAATCGGATTGTAAAACTTCTTCTTTAGTTGTTTTTTCAATCGATTCAAATAAAGCCTGAGAAGCTAAATATTGTTGGTTGTTATAAAGTGATAATGCTTTATGATAATCTGCAGAATTATTAGTGAAAATTTCAGATTGTTGAGCACTTAACTGAAAGCTAAATATTGAGGCAACAAAAAAGAATACGATGTTTTTAAAAGTCATTAAAATTGAGGTTTTAATTTAAAATCAAAGATAATTGAATCTAAAACTTATAACGCAACAATCGTATTATAATTATAAACCAAGTTATTAAAATAAAAAGACTCACCTTTATTATAATAATTAAGTTCAAACTTTCGCTGTTCAATTTTTATTTTAAGTTTTTAGTAATACATTTACAGTGGTAAATATTTCTTATACTTATGTCCGATCCTATTTTACAGTTAAAAGATGCTTTCATTTCTCAAGGTGATAATCTTGTCCTATCCAATGTTAATTTAGAAATTAATAAAGGTGAATTTGTTTATTTAATAGGAAAAACTGGGTCTGGGAAAAGTAGTTTTATGAAATTACTTTATGGGGATTTAATTCTTACCGAAGGTGAAGGCAATATTGTTGGACATAACCTTAAAAACCTTAAAGACAAAGACATTCCATTTTTAAGAAGAAAATTAGGCATTGTCTTTCAAGATTTTAAATTACTTACAGATAGAACTGTCAATGATAATTTACTTTTTGTATTAAAGGCTACAAACTGGAAAGACAAAAAAGAAATGAGTAAAAGAGTTGAAGAGGTTTTAAATAAAGTAGGTATGAAAACTAAAGGATTTAAATATCCTCATGAGCTTTCTGGTGGGGAACAACAACGTGTAGCCATTGCTAGAGCTTTACTTAATAATCCAGAACTTATACTTGCTGATGAACCCACTGGAAATCTGGATCCACAAACAAGTATTGA
>JAHEDS010000156.1 GCA_024641135.1 Flavobacteriales bacterium | reverse complement strand
TAAAACATGAAAAAAATAAAATATATAATTGGTCTTTTTCTAATAGCAGCCTTTCTGGGTTGTGAAGAAGAAAACTATCAATTTGGTAGTTTAACTGCTCCTTCAAATCTGGATATTAATACGGTAATAATTGGATCTGACACAAATCCTTTAGGAGATGGTTCAGGGGAAGTTATTATTACATTAAGCGCAGATAATGCAATCACATATCAGATTGGATTTAATAAAATTGATGGTTCAGGCCTTATAGGTCCAGTGAGTTATAAATTATTAACCTCTGGAACAATAGATCATAAATTTACTGATCCAGGCACAAACGATTATAGAATTTCTATGATGGCCTTTGGTCCAGGTGGGACAGCGTCTAATTTAACTAAGGATATTACTGTTAAAAGTGATTATATTCCAGACCCAGTAGTTGTTACCGCCATTACAAATGATGATTCAAAGACTTGGGTTGTCAATAAAGATGTGGCTGGCCATTTTGGAGTGGACGATTGGAACAAAACAGAATATACCGATACTGCCTGGTGGTGGTCTGCAGGAATTGATGAAAAGTTAGCTTGTTGCAGTTGTTTCTACAGCACAACCTTTACTTTCATTAAAAATGCAAACGGAACTTTTAGCCTAACTGTAGTAGCGCCAGAAGGAGCATTTACTAAAACGGGAGATTTAGCTAATATACCTGGAATTCCAGCGAGTGGAGATGAAGGATGTTATTCTGAATATACAGGTGGAACATCTGGTTTTAATTTTATTCCTTCTGCTTCTCCAATTTCAGAAGCTACTTCAACAAAAATAGCTATAAAATTAAATGATAATAATACTTTTATTGGCTATGGAGCAGTGCAAAGCGAATATGAAATTTTGGAGGCAACATCCGATAAATTGTATTTGAGAGTACAAGGAACTGAAACCGGAAACTCTTGGTATTTAATATTAAATCCAACCCTATAATAGTTTTGAGTTGGTGTATATATATCCGTGGAACTAGTTCCACGGATATATTTTAAACTTCTTTTAATAAAATAAACAAAAGAAATTTTTTCTAATGAATGGTATAAGTTTACTAAAGAAATTTAATATTATTTTAAGTTTCTCCATCTACTCTTTGGTCTTATTGGTTAGCTGCGGAGGATCTTCTGATGATGATATAATTGATGAAGGGCCTTCTAATTTAGTGATTGAAGCTGCTATTAAAGGCCAAGATGCCAGTAATCCAAATGGCGATGGTAGTGGGGAAGTGATTTTTAATTTTTCAGCTAAAAACGCTAAGACATATAAGATTAATTTAGGAAATGACGAAACAGTTGAAACCACCAACACTTCATTAGCGTATTCTTATAGAACCAGTGGGGTGAATACTTATATAGTTTACATATCAGCATATAATGGAAGTAAATATGTTTCAACAAGTGTTAGTATAACTATCAAAGTTAATTCAAACCTTTTATGGGCCGATGAATTTAATTATTCGGGTAGCCCAGACAGTAATAAATGGGGTTATAATATTGGTAGAGGCGATAATGGATGGGGAAATGGAGAGGCACAATATTATACAAGTAGAACCGACAATGTAATAGTTGATGGTGGCTTTTTAAAAATTACTGCAAAAAAGGAAACTTATGAAGGAGCTGAGTATACGTCTGCTCGATTGTTAACTCAGGGAAAATTTGATTTTAAATACGGTAAAATTGAAGTACGAGCAAAACTTCCAATTGGAGTAGGGACTTGGCCTGCAATTTGGCTACTAGGATCTAATGTTTCAACGATTGGTTGGCCAGCATGCGGCGAGGTGGATATTATGGAACACTGGGGGGATAATCATGGCTGGGTACAAAGTGCTTTGCATACACCTTCTAGTTATGGAAACACTTCAAACCACGGAGGTCAAACTATACCAGATGTTTCAACTGCTTTTCATGTGTATGGACTTGAATGGACAAGTAGTGAAATGATTTTTACAGTAGATAATATAGAACATTACAGATACAATCCTTCCAATAAAAACAGCAATACATGGCCATTTGATGCTAAACAGTTTATCATTTTAAATGTTGCAATGGGATCAAGTTATCAAACTATTGATCCAGATTTTGTGTCATCAACAATGGAAATAGATTACGTTAGAGTTTATCAATAAAACCATTTTATGTAAAGAGCCATTGGTATTGTTTTAATATGTAGTAACAAAACAAATTTGTTTAATAATCAATAAAGGCTTATTCAAAATGTTTAAAAAATATTTTATCATTATTTTTTTGTTGAGTTCAATGTTTTCATGGTGTCAAAACCTTAGAACTGAAGGAAAAAAAATAGTTGATGGGAATGGCAATGAAGTTATTCTGAAAGGGATGGGACTTGGAGGATGGATGCTTCAGGAAGGCTATATGATGCAATCAAGTGATGTTGCAGATACTCAACATGAATTCAGAAACAGATTAATAGATTTAGTGGGTGTAGACAAAACCAATGAATTTTACGATGCTTGGTTAGCAAATCACGTCACAAAAAAAGATATAGATTCTTTAGCAAAATGGGGGTTTAATAGTGTTAGGCTTCCAATGCATTACAACTTATTTACTCTGCCAATAGAAAGCGAGCCGGTTAATGGCGTAAATACCTGGTTGGATAAAGGGTTTACCATGGTAGATAATTTACTGGATTGGTGTGAATCTAATAATATGTATTTGATTTTAGATTTACACGCTGCTCCAGGAGGACAGGGAGGCAATGCGGCAATTTCAGATTACGATTCTACTAAACCATCTCTATGGGAAAGCCCGGCGAACAAGGACAAAACAATTGCTTTATGGCGAAAATTAGCTGAAAGATATAAGGATGAGCCCTGGATTGGCGGTTATGATTTATTAAATGAAGTTAACTGGAATTTACCTGGTAATACCGCATTAAAGGCTCTTTATATTGCCATTACAACTAGTATTAGAGAAGTAGACAACAAGCACATCATTTTTATTGAAGGGAATGATTATGCAAATAATTTTACTGGTCTAACGCCTGCTTGGGATAGTAATATGGCTTATAGCTTTCATAAATACTGGAGTTTTAACGATACAAGTTCTATTCAGTGGGTTTTAGATTTGAGGAACCAACAAAATGTTCCGTTGTGGATGGGTGAAGGAGGCGAAAACTCAAATGTATGGTTTACAGAAGCAATTACCCTTTTTGAAGAAAATGATATAGGATGGT
>JAHEDS010000015.1 GCA_024641135.1 Flavobacteriales bacterium | reverse complement strand
TATTAAACATACTGCCATTTGCGATGTGTAATTTATAATCCATTATAGAAGGGATTTTGCGTGATACTTTTCCTAATATATCTTCTTTAATCACTACTAGAGTGACTCCAGCTGGTCCCATATTTTTTTGTGCTCCAGCATATATTAAATCAAATTTTGAAAAATCTAAAACGCGGGAGAAAATGTCGCTACTCATGTCACAAACCATAGGAATGGGTGAGTTTGGAAATGATTTTATTTGAGTTCCAAATATGGTATTATTGGACGTGCAATGGAAATAATCATAATCTTCTGGGATATCATATCCTTTAGGGATATAATTATAATTCGCTTCTTTTGAAGACGCTACTTCATATATATCGTCTAAAATCTGTGCTTCTTTAATGGCTTTAGCACTCCAAGTACCTGTATTTAAATACCCAGCTCTTTTCTCTAAAAGATTCATTGCAACCATTAAAAACTGGGTACTCGCCCCTCCTTGTAAAAACAATGCTTTATAACCTTTGCCTTCTAGTCCTAATAGTTCTAAAACCAAGTTCCGTGCTTTTTCCATAACATCTACAAAGGATTTACTTCTGTGAGATATTTCTAATAAAGACAAGCCTTCATTATTGAAATCAATTACGGCATGTGAAGCTTTTAATAAAACTTCTTGTGGTAATATACTTGGTCCTGCACTAAAGTTATGTTTTTTCATTTTTTATAAGAA
This sequence comes from Flavobacteriales bacterium, assembly GCA_024641135.1. Lineage (GTDB taxonomy): Bacteria > Bacteroidota > Bacteroidia > Flavobacteriales > Flavobacteriaceae > Yeosuana. The sequence continues at coordinate 38,222 of JAHEDS010000015.1, read as the reverse complement.
TTTTAAGATGCAAATTTCCAAATAAAATGAGGAATAACTATTATAAATTCCATAATTTTTCGATTATATTTCTAACAAAAACTCAATAGAATCGACGTCATCTGCATAATCCCAAAGTTGAGGTTTTTGAGTTTTACCGAATGCAATTTCATTTTCAATAAATCCGTTGGAAACTATACACTGAATAGATTTTTTTTCTTCTTGTAATTTTGCCTTTAATTGAGAATAATCATCATAAGTTTCATAAAAAACAGTTGCAATTGGTGAAACAGCGCTTGAATCTTCTTTTATCATTAAAAAACCATTTTCTAGCATGTCAAATTCACTCATTAAATAAACAGCTTTGTTGTAGTCGTAATTATTAGCGTATTTAGCTTTCTCTATGATTGGATGCCAGTGATAAATGCCTTTAAAAAATAAATCGAAATTGTAGTTTTTTGGTACATATAATTTTGAAACATTTCTACAACCTAATCCGTAATATCTAAATATATCTTCAGAAAGGGCTTTCATGTCTTCTAAAGTTTCATGACCGTTTAAAATGGCAACTGAGTTTCGATTATTTCTTATGATGGATGGTTTGTCTTTAAAATAATATTCAAAATAACGGGCTGTATTGTTACTACCTGTTGCAATAACTGCATCAAAATTTTCAAGCTTTTTGTCTGTGAATTCAATTTTGCCTTTAAATTCTGGTTCAATATATTCTAAATATTTAGCCAAATATGGAAGTAAATGTTTATCATTTGACGATTGCTTAATTAAGGCATTATGCCCACTGATTAACACCGATAAAAAATCATGAAAACCAACCAATGGAATATTTCCTGCCATTATAATGGCTACTGTTTTTGGTTGCTTATTAGAAAAAGTATAATTAGATAACCATTTATTTAAATTTTCATAAGTTAATGACTCTACCCAGCCATTTATTGCAAATGCTACATTTTCTTTTGAGAACCATCCATTAGTTTCTTCAGCTAATTTTAATTGATTTTTAAATCCTTCAAAAAATAAATCATTGTAATTTATATTTTCTTTTTTTTCAACTTTGACTTTAGAAAACTGACTTAAAAATTCTCCTAATTTTACAAATGCGGTAATTCTTTGCTGTAAATTCATTCTCTATTTGCTTATGAATGGTTTTGGCATTAATTTAGCCAATGCAAATTTAGAAAAAGAAAATGCTATGGCAATTATTATAACAGATGAATGTATAAATTGTGGTGCTTGTGAGCCTGAATGCCCGAATACTGCAATTTATGAAGCTGCTGATGACTGGCGTTATGCGGATGGCACTAGTTTAAAAGGACAGGTTGTTTTAACTACCGGATTGGAAGTAGATGCCGAAGAGGCACAGGAGCCAATAAGCGATGAAGTATACTATATTGTACCGGATAAATGTACAGAATGTAAAGGATTTCATGATGAACCACAATGTGCGGCAGTTTGTCCAGTAGATTGTTGTGTGCCTGATGATGCTCATGTAGAGACAGAGGAGCAGTTGTTATCGAAACAACGATTTATGCATCCAGAAGGTTAGATTTTTATGAATCTTATTTGAAATTATGAGTCAAGTTGTTAAGATAAAAAGGATTAGTGCAATTTTTTTATTTGTTTTGTTTTTTGGTTGTAAATCGACTTTAAAAGAACAAGGTGTTCAAACCATAAAAGATTTTGACCTTAAAATTCCAAAGCGAGAGCATGCTGTTCAGGCTGTTTTATGGCAACAACTCTCGGCAGAATATAAAGCATTATGTTACCAAGCATTTAATGTTGCAAAATTTCGAATAGATAATATTCTTTTGGAAAATAATCATGACGGTAAACCGTTGGCTGTTATTACCGATATAGATGAGACAATTCTTAATAATAGTCCATTCGAGGCAAAAGGAATAATTACAGATGAAGAGTATTCTGAGAAAAATTGGGTTGAATGGGTTAAATTGGAGCAAGCGACTGCGATTCCTGGAGCTTTAGAATTTTTTAATTATGTAAATTCAAAAGGGATTGAAATTTATTATCTTTCTAATAGATCTGTTCTCCAAGAAATGGAAACGATGAATAATCTTAAAAAAATTGGTTTTCCATCCATTAATGAAAAGCATTTTTTATTAAAAGATAAAACAAGTGGAAAGGAAGATAGAAGACAATCTGTTTCAAAAGAGAATAGAATTGTAATGCTTCTTGGAGATAATCTTTCAGATTTTTCAGGCTTGTTTGATAATAAGCCTACAAATGAAAGAAATGATGGAGTAGAAAATTTAAAAGATTTATTTGGTAATAAGTTTATTGTTTTACCGAATCCAACGTATGGTGACTGGCAAACAAAAGGTATTTATGAAGGAAACTATAAATGGACAGAGGTTCAAAAGGACTCTATTAGAAAAGCAAAACTAATTTCGTATTAAGTTCATAAAATTAAACCTTATACTATAGAATAAAGAATTAAAAAAAAACCGAGCAATATCGCTCGGTTTTTTTGTTTATAGATAAAATCTAGAATTTGTAATTAAGTTTGGCATAATAATAAGCTCCACCAAAGCCCATTTGTACAGAGTCCCAATATCCTCCAGCTTCTGTCCAATCATCTTGTTGGTCTGGATAAACATTAAATAGGTTGTTGCTTCCAACATTTAGTTTCAGGCTTTCAGATAGTTTAAAACCTAAATTCAGATCTGTTACCATTTTTTCACCATAAGTATCTGTTGCTGCAACTACTTGTGAAGCGAGTCCACCGTAATCGGCAGGATCTTCATACATTTGATAATCCAATAAATCAACGGCACTAAACCTTGTTAACGTTAAACCAGCATCAAACCAATTTTTATTATAGTTTAAATTTAAGCTCAATTTACTTTTTGGTGCCGAAGTCAATAAAAAGGCTTTGTCTCGTTCTCCAAAAAATGTTTGTTCATCTAAGCTGCCATTAAGTACTTTATCAATTTTCATATCATTAAAGTTTCCTAAAAACGTTGCAGAAAAATCACTTCCGTTACCAAGCTTCGTTTTATAAGCTAAGATAATGTCTATACCAGTAGTTTTTGTGTCTGCACCATTGGCAAAAAATTGTGCAGCTTCCACATTTGGTATTTGTGGGGCATCAAAATTTCCAGTTAATACAATTCTGTCTTTAACCGCAATATAATACCCGTCTACAGTTGCTGTAAAATCTCCAAAAGAACCTGTAAAACCTAAAGCAGCATTCACTGCTTTTTCTTCTTTTAATTGACCTATTCCAAAGGAAGCTGTTACGGGACTATTGTTTGGTGATAATAAAGATTCTAAAGCCTGTCCTCCTACAAAGTTTGTGAACTTTAAGTTATAGTATATTTGAGCTAACGATGGTGCTCTAAAGCCACTACTAACAGAACCTCTAATATTAATCTTATCAGAAGCTTTTAAACGTGCTGCTAATTTTCCATTTAAAGTACTTCCAAAATCACTAAAGTTTTCAAAACGTGCCGCAGCACTTAATAAAAAGGTTTGAGATAAATCAAATTCAGCGTCAGCATATAATGATAAATTGCTTCTGCTTCTGTCTACTTCATTAGCTGGTCCATAACCAGGAAAACCTTGAGAACCACCAGGTCTTAAATCGCCAGTAATTGGGTCTGTTGGTTGTGTTTGATTTCCCGGATCTGTAATTAATATACCAGTGTCTGAATATGTTCCATAGGATCCTTCTTCACCAGCATAAATCAAAAATTGTTCTGTTCTGTATTCTGCTCCAAAAGCTAAGTTCATTCCACTTAATACGTTATCGTAATATTTAGAAAAATCAAAATTTACGGTGTTTTGTGCTAAACTATGTCCACCAGCATCAAAATCTGTTGGAGATGTTTCTTCCAATGAAGCATTTAAGGTTCCTTTAATGTAATAATGGAAATTATTTATACCGTATGTATTGCTAATATCAATTTTCCAACCACTAGACGTTTCAGTTCTTATCCCTGCAGAAAATGAATTATCAGTGATTATAGAAGTAATTCTAGGAGTAAATCCATCAGGATAAATACTTACTACGTTTCTCGCTGTTGGATTATTTCTAGTAAATGCATAGGCATCTGTATCTCTATAATTTCTGCCTCCAAAAGCATAAATTTCAGTTTTATCAGAAACAGGTACGGATACATTTCCAAAGAAATTAAACCCTTCAATGGCAGCTTCTCCAAAACCTTTTCTAAATTCAAAACCAGGACGTAGTGTTTTTTCTTTATTTAAAAATTCAGTAGTAAAATTTCCATAGCCACCATCTCCAATTTCAAAACCGTAATTGGCGGTTACTTTAACAGAACCTCCATCAAAGTTTTTGTCTTTACCAATAGCATTGCCGTCTTTTTTGGTGTCGAGTCTATAACCATCTGTGTTCCATAAACCGTAAGGGTCGGTTCCAAAATCGCCTTGTGCATTCGTACTATATGCACCATAACTAACACTACCTGTTAATTCGTCAACGTTATCTTTTAATACTATATTAATTACTCCTGCAATGGCATCAGAACCATATTGAGCAGAAGCACCATCTCTTAATATTTCTATTCTTTTTATTGAAGAGGCTGGAATGGCATTTAAGTCCGTTCCGGTATTACCTCTACCTCTTGTTCCAAAAATATTTATTAATGATGATTGATGTCTTCTTTTTCCATTTATTAAAACCAATGTCTGGTCTGGACCCATTCCTCTTAATGAAGCTGGGTCTACGTGATCTGCTCCATCTGAACCTGTTTGCTTGTTAGCATTAAATGAAGGTGCGGCATATTGTAACATTTCATTAATTTCAACTTTACCAACTTGTGTGGATACTTCAGCTACATCTATAACATCAATAGCGACCGCAGTATCTAGTACTGTTCGTTTTGGGCTACGTGATCCAACTAAAACAACTTCATCTAGGCTTACACCTTCTTCCATTGTTACATTGATAATACTTTGATTATTTATATCAATAGTAATTGAGTTATATCCTACATAGCTAAAAACGAGTGTTTCTGTCGGTTCTGCCGTAATAGAATATTTTCCATTAAAATCTGATACAACGCCTGATGATGTACCTTTTACAACTACATTGACACCTGCAATGGGAACCCCAGCAGCATCAGAAATTGTTCCAGTAACCTTCTGAGCATTAGAATAATTAATACCGAATAAAACCAGTATTACTAGGTAAATGTGTTTCATGTTAAATTATGTTTTTAGAATTAATTTATGTTAAATATACTTTAATTTATTATTGTAATTAAAAAAGGGTTGGAAAATAGTGAAGAAAATAATTAATTTATTGCGATTTTATCAATTATGATTTTTCAAATTTTTAACTGTGAGTATATTTTAAAAAGAAACCTTAATTTTTAGTTTTGTTAAATTCCTTCATTTCAGATAAGGGTTCAATAGTTTGATCTTGTCCCCAAATGCTAGAATCGTATTTATTTAACTTGATATAAGTCACTGTTTTGTCTTCTTTTTGTTGATTAAAGATGTCCGAATTTATTTTAGTATTTCCAGTAAATAATAATTCTTGTTTTGTGATAATATTACCTTCAATTGTAAAGTCAAAACTGGTTTTAATTCTTTCAGAGCTGTTCTCAATAAATTTTAATGGTCTGCTTACATAAAAATAACGACCTTCTTCAAATTTCAAATATTGTGGTTGGTATTTATTGGTTGAGTCTTTCTGGAAAATAACAGTACCTTTCTTCATGTTTTCAATATACTTTACTCCAAAAATTAATTTTAAATTGAGTTTACTGCCTCTTTTTCCTTCGCCAAACTCAAAATCTACTTTTGTTATTGCAAACGAATTTTCTGTAATAAATAATTTTCCAGTGTATAAGGATCGAGCTCTTCTTGGCCTAAAATTAATGACGTAAATAAGTTCATTGTTGAAATATGAAATATCTTGAAAACTGTATTCATATAACTTAGGATTTAAGATTTTTGAGAGCATGCTACCTTCATAAAATTGAGTGCCTTTCAATAATGCTTTTGTTTGCTGTTTTAAATCTGTAATCTGCAGCTCATTATGGTCATTTTTATGGTTCTCTTCATCTTTAAGTGATAAAGAATCTTCGATTTTAAATAACCCGGTTTTAAGTTTATAAGTTTTGGTAGTATCTAAATATTTTAGGATTACATGTTGTGCTTTATTTTGTACTTCATCTATTGATAGATTGTTTTGCTGGTCCAATAATTCAGCTGCTTTAAAGACAATTAATTTTGTGTTTGTAGAATCAAAAACAAATAAATCAGCCTTAAAATCTTTAAAATGTTTGGTTTTACTATTTATGATTGCTTTTGAAAGGGAGTCTAAACTTTTGTTTGCTGAACTAAGGTTTTTCTTTTTAAAATTTGAAGATTTCTCAATTTCAAAATTTAATTTATCAAAATCAAAATAGGCCGTTTCCCTCGAGAAAATACTATGTTTATATAAGGTGTTTTCGTAATTCTTATTTATATTTTTTCTTGCTTGAGCAATTATTGAATCGGCATTTGGTTTTTTATTACTTAAGTAGACAGTTTTGAGTTCATTGATGGATTCTTCAAGCGTAATTATAAAATTTTGAGATTTTATTTCTTTAATACTTACTACTTTGTTTTTATATCCTAAACATGAAATAATTATTTCAAAAGCATCATTATCTTCATTAATAGTAAAATAACCCTCTTCGTTTGAAATTACACCATTAAATTCACCCGTTTTAACGGCTGCAAATGGAATTGGGTTTTTTGTAACTTGATCTAATAATTTTGCCGTAATGTTTTGAGAAATAATTGAAATAGGATAGAGTAATAAGACAAAAAAAAGAAATTTATATTTCATAATTGAAGGTTTCAATTAATTGACGATTTTAAATTATTATTGTTACAAAAATAAATCATTAGATATAAAAAGGTTTTACTTTAAATAAAAGAGTAATTAATTACATTTGCACTCTCAAAAACAAGAGGTAATATAAACCTTTTTAAATTTAATTATCTAAAGAAAAATGAAAGCAGGAATTGTAGGATTACCAAATGTAGGAAAGTCAACGTTGTTTAACTGTCTGTCAAATGCCAAAGCGCAAAGTGCCAATTTTCCATTTTGTACCATTGAACCTAATATTGGTGTTGTAAATGTTCCTGATAAACGTTTAGAAAAACTTGAAGAATTAGTTAAGCCTGTTAGAGTACAGCCAGCAACTGTTGAAATAGTTGATATCGCTGGTTTGGTAAAAGGCGCAAGTAAAGGAGAAGGATTAGGAAATCAGTTTTTGGCAAATATTAGAGAAACCGATGCTATTTTACACGTATTACGTTGTTTTGATAATGATAACATCGTTCATGTTGATGGTAAGGTTGATCCAATACGCGATAAGGAAACTATCGATATGGAATTGCAGTTAAAAGATTTGGAAACGGTTGATAAAAAACTGGAAAAGGTTAAGCGTGCTGCAAAAACAGGTAATAAAGATGCTCAAAAAGAAGAAGCTGTTTTATTAAAAATTAAATCTGGTCTTGAGGCTGGTACTTCTGTGCGGGCACTTGACTTTGATGAAGAAGATTATATTGATTTTGTACAGCCATCACAGTTTATAACCGATAAACCTGTAATGTATGTATGTAATGTAGATGAGGCATCAGCTGTATCTGGAAATGCCTATGTTGATTTAGTTAAAAACGCTGTTAAAGATGAAGATGCCGAAGTTTTATTTTTAGCAGTAGCAACGGAAGCAGATATTAATGAGTTAGATGATTATGAAGAACGTCAAATGTTTTTGCAAGATATTGGTTTAGATGAAGCAGGTTCGGCGAAGTTAATCCGTTCCGCTTACAAATTATTAAAGCAACAAACCTATTTTACTGCTGGTGTTAAGGAAGTTAGAGCTTGGACTGTAGATGTTGGAGCTACTGCACCACAGGCGGCGGGTGTCATTCATACCGATTTTGAAAAAGGATTTATTAGAGCTGAAGTTATTGCTTACAATGATTTTGAATCTTATGGAAGTGAAGCCAAAGTAAAAGAGGCTGGAAAAATGCGTGTTGAAGGTAAAAACTATATTGTAAAGGATGGAGATGTTATGCATTTCTTATTCAATGTTTAGTAAATACATTTTTTTATAAAAAATAAAAGTATAGGTTTCTTTAATCTATATTAGTTTTATGAAATCTACCCGGTCATTTGTTGTAGGTATTGTTCTTGGATTAATTGGTATCATTCTGTTTTCTTCAAAAGCAGTTATGGTAAAGCTTGCCTATCAATATCATGTTGATGCTGTAAGTATCTTAATGTTCAGAATGCTCTTTTCCTTTCCAATTTATGTGCTAATTGCCATTTTATACCGAAATAAAAGTAATGGATTAGAATTAGTTAGAAAAGATTATCTATGGCTTGTCTTTTTTGGCGTTGTTGGCTATTATTTATCAAGTTATTTTGATTTTGTCGGACTTGTGTATATAAAGGCAAGTTTAGAACGAATAATCTTATTTATCTATCCCACGATTGTAATTCTGTTTAACAAGCTTTTTTTAAAACAACGTATTTCAAAGGATCAGATTTTCGCAATAATATTGACCTATATTGGTATAATTATCGCGTTTGGTCATGAAGTAACTATTTCAGGGCAAGATGCCTATATAGGTGGTTTTTTCATCATATTATGTGCTATTTCATATGCGGCCTATTTGTCAGGTAGTGGATGGTTAATACCCAAATTTGGCGTTGTAAAATTTACGGCCTATGTTATGATTATTTCCTGTATTTGTGTTTTTATTCATTATGGAATTACAAATAAAATAGACTTAATAAATTATCCTCGCGAAGTTTACGTATTAGGTTTTTTAATCGCCATTTTTGCCACGGTTATACCTTCTTTTTTAGTCTCATGGTCTATCAAATTAATTAGTTCTTCCAACTTTGCTGTAATTGCTGCTGTTGGTCCAATTTCTACAATTATTTTAGCTTCAATCTTTCTAAATGAGCAATTAACTTTGTTGCAATTATTAGGAGCTTTTACTGTTATAATAGGAATATCATTAGTATCTTTAAAAAAAATAAAATAAGTGTTTTTATTTTAATTTAAGTTGGAATTATATGTTCTCAACAACAATAAGTTCTTATTGTTAATTACTTTGTGTAAAGGCAGTTTTATTTTTTATTTTGATATATTATATTAGCATCCTATCATTAAATTTCACTCAAATCTATGGCTGAACAATCCAATTATACTGAAGATAATATACGCTCGTTAGACTGGAAAGAACATATCCGTATGCGTCCGGGAATGTATATTGGAAAATTGGGTGACGGCTCTTCTCCTGATGACGGTATTTATATTTTACTAAAGGAAGTTTTAGATAACTCTATTGATGAGTACGTTATGGGTGCCGGTAAAACAATTGATGTTGCCATACAAGGTACAAAAGTGTCTGTTCGAGATTATGGAAGAGGGATACCACTGGGTAAAGTGGTTGATGTTGTTTCTAAAATGAATACTGGCGGTAAATATGATTCTAAAGCCTTTAAAAAATCTGTAGGTTTAAATGGAGTTGGTACTAAGGCAGTCAATGCATTGTCATCTTTTTTTAAAGTTGAATCTACTCGAGAAAATAAGTCGGCATCAGCTGAATTCGAACAAGGAAATCTTACTAATCAAGATTTAATAGACGATACATCCAGAAGAAAAGGAACGAAAGTATCCTTTATCCCAGATGAAATTATATTTAAAAATTATAAATATAGAAATGAGTACGTCATTAAAATGCTTAAAAACTACGTATATCTTAATACGGGATTAACCATTATTTTTAATGGCGAGAAGTATTTTAGTGATAATGGTTTAAAAGATTTATTGGCTGAAAATATTAACGAATCTGATATGCTATACCCCATTATTCATTTAAAGGGTAATGATATTGAAGTTGCTTTAACCCATAGTAAAACACAATATAGTGAGGAATACCATTCGTTTGTAAATGGACAAAATACAACTCAGGGCGGAACGCACTTAGCTGCTTATAGAGAGGCTTTAGTAAAAACGATAAGAGAGTTTTATGGAAAAAATTATGATTCTTCAGACATTAGGAAGTCCGTAGTTTCTGCTGTTTCAATTAAAGTAATGGAGCCGGTTTTCGAAAGTCAGACTAAAACCAAATTAGGTTCAACAGATATGGGTGGTAATTTGCCAACGGTTAGGACCTATATAAACGACTTTGTTAAAACATATCTTGATAATTATTTGCATAAGAACCCTGAGACAGCTGAGAAAATTCAGCGAAAAATAATGCAGGCTGAACATGAGCGTAAGGAACTATCAGGTATAAGAAAATTAGCGAAAGACCGAGCTAAAAAAGCAAGTCTTCATAATAAAAAATTAAGAGACTGTCGTGTTCATTTTGGTGATACAAAGAATGAAAGAAATTTAGAATCTACCTTATTTATTACGGAAGGAGATTCGGCGTCTGGTAGTATTACTAAATCTCGAGATGTAAATACTCAGGCAGTTTTCAGTTTAAAAGGGAAGCCTTTGAATTCTTATGGTTTAAGTAAGAAAATAGTTTATGAAAATGAGGAGTTTAATCTCTTGCAAGCAGCATTAAATATTGAAGAATCTATAGAGGATTTAAGATATAATAATATTGTAATTGCAACAGATGCCGATGTTGATGGAATGCATATTAGATTATTACTTATTACCTTTTTCTTGCAGTTTTTTCCAGAATTAATTAAAGAAGGACATTTATATATCCTACAGACACCTCTTTTTAGGGTTCGAAATAAAAAGGAAACAATTTATTGTTATTCGGAACAAGAAAGAAGAGATGCACTTGAAAAATTAAAACCAAAGCCAGAAATAACAAGATTTAAAGGTTTAGGAGAAATTTCTCCTGATGAATTCAGAAATTTTATTGGAGAAAGTATTCGACTCGATCCTATCATGTTAGATAAGGACCTATCAATTGAGGAATTGCTCGAATTTTATATGGGTAAGAATACACCAGACAGGCAAGAGTTTATTATAAATAACCTGAAAGTTGAGTTAGATGTTGTGGAAGAGGCTCAGTTGTAAACAAAATATTAAACATTTAAAATATACTCTTAATTAGAGATAAACTATCGATTAATGATTGAAGAAAATGATGATTTGACAAATCCTCAAGGCGAGAACCACGATACAATTACCAGAATATCTGGAATGTATAAAGACTGGTTTTTAGATTACGCATCCTATGTAATTTTAGAACGTGCTGTACCAGCTATAGAAGATGGTTTTAAACCAGTTCAAAGGCGAATCATGCATTCTATGAAAGATTTGGACGATGGTAGATATAACAAAGTAGCAAATATTGTTGGTCATACCATGCAATATCATCCACATGGTGATGCTAGTATTGCTGATGCCATGGTTCAGATTGGTCAGAAGGATTTACTCATCGATACACAAGGAAACTGGGGAAATATTTTAACCGGTGATAGTGCTGCTGCATCAAGGTATATTGAAGCAAGATTATCGAAATTTGCACTCGATGTTATTTACAACCCTAAAATAACCGAGTGGCAGGCATCTTATGATGGAAGAAGGAAGGAACCGGTCAACCTACCTGTAATGTTTCCTTTGCTTTTGGCTCAAGGTGGAGAAGGTATTGCGGTTGGTTTATCTACAAAAATACTTCCTCATAATTTTATTGAATTAATTGAAGCTTCTATAAAACATTTAAAAGGCAAAGGCTTTACAATTTATCCAGATTTTCCAACGGCTGGAATTATTGATGTAAGTGATTACAAAGATGGATTACGAGGTGGTAAAGTTAGGGTAAGAGCCAAAATATCTCAACTGGATAAAAGCACGTTAGTAATTACAGAAATTCCATATGCAACTAACACGACTTCTCTAATAGATTCTATTTTAAAGGCCAATGATAAAGGTAAAATAAAAATAAAAAAGATTGAAGATAACACGGCTGCTGATGTTGAAATCTTAGTGCATTTACCTTCGGGAATTTCTCCAGACAAAACCATCGATGCACTTTACGCTTTTACTAGTTGTGAAAGTTCTATTTCGCCATTAGGATGTATTATTGAAGATAATAAACCACTTTTTATTGGTGTAACAGAAATGTTGCAACGTTCAACAGATAACACCGTTCAATTATTAAAAAGTGACCTAGAAATAAAATTAGATGAGTTTGAAGAGCAATGGCATTTTGCTTCTTTAGAACGTATTTTTATTGAAAACAGGATTTATCGCGATATTGAAGAAGAAGAAACATGGGAAGGTGTTATTAAGGCCATTGATAAAGGACTTAAGCCACATATAAAACATTTAAAACGTGCTATTTCGCAGGAAGATATTGAAAGGTTAACTGAAATAAGAATTAAACGAATTTCAAAATTTGATATTGATAAAGCACAGCAAAAGATTGAAGCCTTAGAAGATCAGATTGCAGAAGTAAAACATCACCTTGAAAATCTTATTGAATATGCTATAGCCTATTTTACCAGATTGAAAAAGGAATATTCAGCTGGTCGTGAGCGTAAAACCGAAATCAGAGCTTTTGATGATGTTGATGTTACCAAAGTAGTTATTAGAAACACAAAGCTTTACGTAAATAAAGTAGAAGGTTTTGTAGGTACATCTTTAAAGAAAGATGAATATGTTTGTGATTGTAGTGATATTGATGATATTATAGTTTTTACAAAAGAAGGCAATATGATGATTACAAAAGTTGACTCAAAAACTTTTGTAGGTAAGGATATTATTCATGTTGAGGTTTTTGATAAAAAAGATAATCGGACTATTTATAACATGATTTATAGAGATGGCACAAAAGGGCCATCATATATTAAGCGATTTGCTGTTACAAGTATTACCAGAGATAAAGAATATGATTTAACGAATGGCACAAAAGGTTCAAATATTCTTTATTTTTCAGCAAACCCAAATGGAGAGGCAGAAGTCATTACAGTTATTCTTCGTCAAGTAGGTAGTATTAAAAAACTGAAGTGGGACGTTGATTTTGCTGATATTTTAATAAAAGGAAGAAATTCAAAAGGAAATCTAGTTACTAAAAATTCAATTAAAAAAATAGAACTTAAGGAGAAAGGAATTTCTACTTTAAAACCAAGAAAAATTTGGTTTGATGATGCGGTTCAGCGTTTAAATGTAGATGGAAGAGGTGAGTTAATTGGTGAATTTAGAGGTGAAGACAAATTACTGATTATTACACAGTCTGGAACTGTAAAAACCATTTTACCAGAGTTAACTACACATTTTGATGGCGATATGATTGTTCTTGAAAAATGGCTTCCAAAAAAACCAATTTCAGCCATTTATTATGATGGAGAAAAGGAACGATATTATGTAAAACGTTTTTTAATTGAAAATGAAAATAAGGAGGAAATCTTTATTTCAGAACATCAAAAATCACAGTTAGAAATTGTTTCTACAGATTGGATACCAAGGGCCGAAGTTGTTTTTGGAAAGGAACGAGGAAAAGATCAAAAGGAAAATATAGAGGTAAATATTGAAGAATTTATTGCCATTAAAGGTATTAAAGCACTTGGAAATCAATTAACGACAGATAAGGTAAAGCAAATAAATTTACTTGAACCACTGCCTTATGAAGCTCCAGAAGAAATACATGCTGATGAAATTGAAGTGGTTGACGAGGAAACTATTGAATCAAAAGATAATAATGACAACCCAATTTCTAATAAAAAGCATTCAAATGATTCTGATAAGGATGGTGAAGGCCAGACAACATTGTTTTAATGATATTTTATTTCCACTTGGATAATTTCAATAACTAATTTTTGAATCGGTTAATTTTAGTTTGCCTATAATTATTTTTACTGCTTTTTTTTATTAATTCTAAAACTTAAAAATTCCACAAATAAAGAGAAGGCAATTGCAAAGTATAAATAGCCTTTTGGAATAGGGCCTACTGTATTACCAAAAATTGTTGTTTCAGATAAATGCGCAGCCTCAGTTATTAGCATGAAGCCAATAAGTATTAAAAATGCTAACCCTAAAAGTTGTATACTTGGATGTGTATCAATAAATTTTCGAATAGGACCGGCAAATCCAATCATAATTCCAATTGAAATTACAACAGCAATAATCATTAAAACTAAATTGTAATTATGGTTTTCATGTAATCCATTGGTCATTCCAACAGCTGTTAAAATGGAATCTATTGAAAAAATAAAGTCTATCATTACTATTTGAATGATTGCCTGTGAAAGTGATTTGATTTTCTTTTTACTTAATTGGTTTTCATCATGCATTGGTGCTTCGACTTTCTCTCTAATTTCTGACGTACTTTTATAAATCAAAAATAAACCACCAATAAATAATATGATGGATTGCCAACTAACGCCAATATATAACCAGTTTAAATTAATACTGTAAAAAGGTTGTTTTAAGCTAATCAAGAAGGAAACAAAGAAAAGTAAAACAATACGCTGCAACATAGCCAGTAACAACCCAATATTAGTTGCTTTACCACGTTCATTTTGCGGTAGTTTATTAGCTGCAATTGAAATGAAAACAATATTATCAATACCTAAGATTATCTCTAAAAAGGTAAGAGTTAAAAGGGCCATTATGGCATCACTAGTAAATAAAAAGTCGAGCATGAAAATTTAAAAAAAAATCAATACCAAAATTAAATAAAATTGTAAGATTAAGGCGCTTTGTAATTAATAATTTATTGACTATTCATTTTTTTATTTAGTTCTGTTATAATTTGATCTTTGGAAGTTTGGTAATCAAACCATAAAATAGTTTTATCTTTTCTAAACCAGGTTAATTGTCGTTTTGCAAACCTTCGTGTATTTTTTTTGATTTCTGAAATGGCAAAATCAAGTGTCCAAGTACTATCAAAAAAGTTAAATAATTCTTTATATCCAACAGTATTAAGAGCATTCAAATCTTTATTATTATATAAATCTCTAGCTTCTTCTAATAAACCAGTTTTTACCATCAGGTCTACACGTTGGTTAATTCGATTGTAAATAATGTCTCTGTCCGCAATTAAGCCTATAGTCACTGTTTTAAAAGGACGGTTTGCTGTATTCTTATTTAAGTAGGATGAATAGGGTTTCCCTGTGCCAATACAAATTTCTAAAGCACGAATAACACGATGGGGATTATCTATTGCTATTGTATTATAACTTTTCTCATCTAAAGTCTTAAGTTTTTCTTGCAGAAATAAAAGACCGTGATTTTCTAAATCTTTATTTAATTGTTTTCTAATATCACTTTCAACTTCAGGAAAATCATCTAACCCTTTTGAGATGGCATCAACATATAAACCTGAACCTCCAACCATAATAACAATATCATGAGTTTTAAAGAGTTCGTTCAATGTTTGCAGTGCATCTTTTTCAAAGGCTCCAACATTATAATCTTCAAAAATTGATTTATTATGGATAAAGTGATGCTTTGCTGAATTCAACTCTTCTTTAGTGGGTGCAGCTGTTCCAATTGTCATTTCCTTGTAAAATTGCCTCGAATCAGCAGAAATTATTTCTGTATTGAAATGCTGAGCAAGCTGGATGCTCAAAGAAGTTTTACCTATAGCAGTTGGCCCAACTATTGAAATAAGATATTTACTCATGGTTTAATTTATAACCACAGTTGTAGCAATATTCAGCATTGTCTTTATGTTTTCCAGCTGAGCAATTATGACAGGATTGCGTATTAAGATGCACACCTTCTTTATTAGTACTAGATGTTGGTTTAGTTTGATTGGTATATTCAGCAGAAACAATGCCCGTTGGCACAGCAATAATGCCATATCCTAAAATCATTACTAAAGAAGCTATAAATTGCCCTAGTGGCGTGTGAGGTGCAATATCTCCAAAGCCTACCGTAGTTAAGGTAACTATACACCAATAGACACTTTTAGGAATGTTTGTGAATCCATTTTCTTCACCTTCAATCATGTACATAATAGTTCCTAAAATAATTGCAACAATAACCACTGCGAATAAAAAAACAGATATTTTAGCGCGACTAGCCTTTAATGCTGCAATTAAATTGTTTGAAGCACCTAAATATCTACCTAACTTTAAAATCCTAAAAATCCTTAATAAACGCAATGCTCTTAAAGCGACTAAGGCATGTGTACCTGCGAATATAATTGACAAGTATTTTGGAATAGTAGATAATAAATCAATAATCCCATAAAAACTCAGAATATAATTGACAGGTTTTTTTACTGTTATAATTCTGGCAATGTATTCAACACTAAATAGAATAGTAATAATCCATTCCGCAATGTTTAATATATCATGATATTTTGCATCAATACTTTTAACACTTTCAAGCATGACCAAAACAATACTGGCAATGATAGTGACGAGTAATACAATGTCAAATAATTTGCCGGCAGGTGTATCTGCTTCATAAATTATTTCATGTAGTTTGGTTTTCCAATTTCTATTTATATCGTTACTCATATTGTCAAAAATAAGAAAAGATTTAAAAACTAACCTTTACTGCTTAACTGTATTATTTTCAATCGTTTGTTTCTCCTCATATAACTTTGAATAATATGTTGAGTGTCTCGGTTGTTTTCCATAGGTGTTATAAAAGACTCTAAAACGTCAATATTGTTGATCTGATAATTTAAATTAAAGAAACCTATCCCTTTAAATACCCCGTTTTCAATGTAAATAGCACTACGTTCATCAATATCACGGCCTTTATCTATAACCACCATATTTTTATTCCTGTAACTATTTTTTTTAATTAAATTTTCTGCACGTTTATTATATTCTTCAAAAGATTCTTTTCCAATACAAGCACCGTGACATTCTTTAATATCATATTTAAAACAGCTAGTTTTTGTTTTATATAAACCAGTAAGTTTTTGACATAAACTATACTCTTCTATAGCTTTTAAAATAAAACTTTTAGCGCTGTCTCTATTGCTAAACGTGGTAATTGGTTTTTTCCTTCCATCAACTTTATCAATTTTAAAATTGATATAATTCTGTTCATCAATATAACTATAAAGTGCGTGGGTAAAAATAGTTCTTCTCAAAGCCCTGTTGTAGATGGGTTTGTTTTTTTTTATCTCTTCACTTTCTTTTAATAAAGCCACCAATTCACTTCCCGTGGCTTCATATGTAACAGCTGTAGCTTGGAGTTGAATTTTTTTTGATTTATGATTTGAATTGGTGAAATGTTGATTGATGCGTTTTTTTATATTATTACTTTTACCAATATAAATTATTTCACCATTTGCTTTATGGATATAATAAACACCAGTAACTGTTGGCAGCTGTTCAATAATATCTATATGCCTGGGTTCTAATTGCAGTTTTGGATTTAATCGAATTGATTCCTGGATAATTTTTTTTGATGAATCTTTATCAATTAACATTTTAAACAGTTTTACCGTAGCAATGGCGTCGCCAGATGCACGATGCCTGTCGGTTACTGGAATACCAAGAGAACGCACGAGTTTTCCTAAACTATAAGATGCTTGATTAGGAATTAAATTTTTGGCTAATTCAACGGTACATAAAGTCTCACGCATAAAATCAAAACCTAGCCTTTTAAATTCAGTCACTAAAATACGGTAGTCAAATTGGGCATTGTGGGCTACTAAAATACAGTCTTCTGTAATTTCTACAATGCGTTTAGCAACCTCATAAAACTTCGGGGCATTGCGTAACATACCACTGTTAATACCTGTAAGGTTAACCACAAAAGGTTGAATTTCCCGTTCTGGATTTATTAGGCTTATAAACTGATCTGTAATTTGGTGACCATCATATTTGTAGATTGCAATTTCTGTTATGCCTTCTTCATTATATTTTCCGCCTGTAGTTTCTATGTCAAGTATTGCGTACAAAAATTGTTTAAGTTTTAATAATTAATTGGAATAATTACGCTCGCCAAATATACTACTTCCAACACGAATCATAGTGCTGCCACAGGCAATTGCCAAGTTATAATCTCCACTCATTCCCATAGAAATGATTTCGGGTTTAAAGTTAAAGGATTCCAATTGTATTAACGTGTCAAAAGTTTGTTTTAACAATTGAAATTCTTTTTTTATTTGAGACTGATTTTCTGTAAAGGTTGCCATTCCCATAACCCCTTTAATTTGTATGTTTTTAAATTCTGAAAAAAGCTCAGACTGTAACAAATTTTGAGCATCATCTAAATTCATTCCAAATTTAGAGTCTTCAGAAGCAATTTTAATCTGTAATAAGCAATCTATAATTCTATTATGTTTTTTAGCTTGTTTGTTAATTTCTTCTAGTAGTCGTAAATTATCAACACCATGTATTAACGAAACAAAGGAAGCCATATATTTAACTTTGTTTTTTTGAACATGACCTATCATATGCCAATTAATATCTTTTGGCATGATTTCATGTTTTTGAACCATTTCCTGAATTTTATTTTCTCCAAAAATACGTTGTCCTGCTTCATAAGCTTCCATTAAAGCCTCAATAGGTTTTGTTTTTGAGACGGCTACAAGAGTAACATGTTCTGGTAATGTTGATTTTATAGATAAAAGATTATCTTTTATTGACATGATTTTAATTTTTTTGATTCAAATTTAAAAAGACTTAGTTGTAAATAAACACACAGTATTTAAAATTCATAAATAGTTACACCACTTCGAAGTTTGGGTTCAATATAGGTGCTTTTTGGAGGCATTGTTAAACCATCATTCGCAATAGCCTTTATTTCATTTATAGTAATAGGAACTAAACCGAAACCTACAACATATTCACCTTTATCAACTTTACTTTTTATATTTACCAAATCATTTTTCCCATAAGAATACTCAATTCGCGTGTCATTGCGTAAATCTGAAATCCCTAATATAGGCTCTAATATAGTTTTGTATAGTATTTGAGTATCTAAGGCATCTAATGAGGTTTGGAATAAATAATTCGTTTTTCTTAAATATAAAGAATAAAACTCACCATCTAAATACATACTGAAATGATGCTTTTTATTAGGTTTATATAACACGTTTCCTCTATTTTCAATTCGAAACATCATATCTAATTCAATCAAAAAAGCCTCTTTAGTTAAACCATTCAAATCTTTAACAAGCCTGTTGTATTCATGTATTTTAAGATGAGATTCTGGTATTAAATAACTCATAAAATAGTTATAGGATTCCTTCCCAGAATGCTCTTTATTTTGAGAAATTAATTCTTTCGAAAGTAAATAGGAGGAAGCTGAGCGATGATGACCGTCAGCAATATAAATAGTTTCAATAGATTCAAATTCACTTTTTAAAATATCAATAGTCTTTTTGGAATTTAAAACCCATAAATAATGTGTGTCTCTATATGTTGTAGTAAACTCAAATTCAGCACGCTTTTTTTGAGTTTCAATAATAATGGAATCAATAAGAGTATTATCAGGATATGTAAGTAAAACGGGTTCAGCATTGAAACCTACCGTATTTAAATAATCTTTAAATATATGCTCGCGAAATTCAATAGTATCTTCATGTTTCTTAATAACATCAAGTTCGTAATCTTCCGTACTTGATGCAGCAATAATTCCTGAGAAATTGATGCCTTCTCTGTTTACTATTTTATAGACATAATAACAAGGTTCTTTATCTTGAATAAAAACTGAATCCTCTTTAAATTCTAAATATCTGTTTTTAACTAAATTGTAACGTTCTTTCCCTGAAAGGATTTTATTGTAACGATACCCAGGATTAACCACCTGCAAAAATGAAAACGGATTGTAATCTAATCTTGCTTCAAGTTCCGCTTGGTTGTAACTTTGGTAAGAGCGAGATGCAACTAAACTAACTTTATCGCGAGTTGGGCGTACTGCCTTAAATGGAATTATCTTTGCCATTTTATTATCTGTTATGCCAGATGTAATTTTCTAAAGCGATAAACCTAATCTCTAAAGAAATTGCTTAGCTATTTTTTCAGCTTTTTTGCTTTCAGAATAATCGTAGAAACCTTCACCAGATTTGATACCCAATTTTCCAGCACGCACCATATTTACTAATAATGGGCAAGGTGCATACTTAGGGTTTTTAAAACCATCATACATAACATTTAGGATAGAAAGACAAACATCTAATCCAATAAAATCTGCTAATTGAAGTGGTCCCATAGGATGTGCCATTCCTAGTTTCATAACCGTATCAATTTCGTAAACACCAGCAACACCATTATAAAGGGTTTCAATGGATTCATTTAGCATTGGCATTAAGATCCTATTGGCTACAAATCCTGGGTAGTCGTTAACTTCTACAGGAATTTTACCTAATTTTTTAGATAAATCCATAATGATTTCAGTGACTTCATCAGAGGTATTATACCCTCTAATAATTTCTACTAATTTCATAATTGGCACAGGATTCATAAAATGCATTCCAATAACATGATCTGGTCTTGAGGTTACAGATGCTATTTGTGTAATTGAAATAGAAGATGTATTAGTTGCAAGTATGGTTCCTTCTGGACAGGCTTCGTCTAATTGTTTAAAAATTTTAAGTTTTAAATCTATATTTTCAGTAGCCGCTTCAACCACTAAACTCGCATATTCAACGCCTTCGGTAATATTGTTGAAGGTCGTAATATTTGATAAGGTTTCTTTTTTCTGGATTTCGGTAATAGTTTCTTTACTAACCATTCTATCCAAATTTTTTGTAATTGTGTCTATACCTTTCTTTAATGCATTTTCGCTTACATCAATAAGTTGGACTCTAAATCCACTTTGTGCAAAAGTATGAGCAATTCCATTTCCCATGGTTCCAGCACCAATAACAGCAACGTTTTTCATTATGAAAATTTTATTTAAAACAATTTATTATTTGAGTTGCAACACGTAGGGCCTCAGTGCCATCATGAAGTGTTACAATAGGTTTTGTATTATTATTTATAGCATCTGCAAACGTTTCCAACTCATCAAGAATGGCATTATTATTTGAAACATTTGGATTGTCAAAATAGATTTGTTTCCTAACACCTTCAGCATTTTGAAGTATCATGTCAAAATCTCCAGGTAATTCAGGCGCATCTTTCATTTTAACTACTTCGCATTTCTTTTCAAGAAAATCTACAGAAATGTAAGCGTCCTTTTGAAAAAAGCGAGTTTTACGCATGTTTTTTAAAGAAATTCTACTAGCCGTTAAATTGGCAACACAACCATTTTCAAATTCAATTCTCGCATTAGCAATATCTGGAGTGTCACTAATAACTGAGACTCCACTTGCAGAAATGTGTTTAACTTTTGATTTAACCACACTTAAAATAATATCAATATCATGAATCATTAAATCTAATACAACGGGCACATCGGTGCCACGAGGATTAAATTCGGCTAAACGGTGAGTTTCAATAAACATCGGTTCATGAATGTCATTTTTCACAGCAAGAAATGCCGGATTAAAACGCTCTACATGACCAACTTGACCTTTTACATGGTGTTCTGCTAAAATAGCCCTAATTTTTTCGGCTTCTTCAACAGTATTGGTTATAGGTTTTTCAATGAAGATGTGTTTGCCTTTATCAATTGCTTGTATTGCACAGTCATAATGCGATAAAGTAGGGGTGACAATATCTACAACATCTACAGCATTAATTAAATCTTCAATGGTATTAAAGAATTTATAACCAAACTCTGCTTCTACTTTTTTACCATTTTCAGGATCAGCATCATAAAAACCAACAAGATTATATTTTTCTGATTGTTTGAGAAGTCTTAAATGAATTTTCCCGAGGTGACCAGCACCTAGAACACCAGCTTTTAGCATTTTTATTTACGTTTTCAACAAAAATAGCACTTTTAACGCTTGAAATTCATATTATTCTTGTAAAATTTTATTCATATTTTATGAAAAATTAATATAAAATAAATTGTTTTTAGCTAAAATGTTTAACTAATTTTAGCCTTGAAAAGACTACGAAAATTGAAAGATACATTTAAGCATAAAGGATTAAGACAACAGTTGGTTAAGGTTGTGCAAGACAAGGGAATAAAGGATGAAAATGTTTTAAAAGCCATAGGGAAAGTACCAAGGCATTTATTTATGGATTCTGGTTTTATAGATCATGCTTATCAGGACAAAGCATTTCCTATTGCTGCCGATCAAACTATTTCTCAACCCTATACAGTTGCATTTCAAACGGAATTATTAAAAGTTCAAAATGGGGATAAAATTCTTGAAATTGGAACAGGGAGTGGTTATCAAACTGCTGTTTTATGTGAGTTAGGTGCTAAAGTTTATAGTATTGAAAGGCAATTGGAACTGTTTAAAAAAACAAGTCTGTTTTTACCAAAAATTGGATATCGGGTTAAAAAACTCATTTTTGGAGATGGTTATAAAGGGTTAAAAGAAGAAGCGCCTTTTGATAGTATTATTGTTACTGCCGGAGCACCATTTGTGCCTAAGCCCTTATTAAATCAATTAAAAATAGGAGGAAGGTTAGTAATTCCTGTTGGAGAAAATGTTCAAATAATGAACTTATTCATAAGAAAAGATGCTAAAGAATTTGAGCAACATGAATTTGGTGAATTCCGTTTTGTTCCACTTTTAGAAGATAAAAATTAGATATCCTCACTACCAAAAAAACACCTTACTCGCTTAATTTTTATCTAAATACTTTTTTGGAATAGGGTTATCCTTAGTCTCTTGAGTCCAGTAAATATTGATTATCCACCAACGGTTACCATCATTTAATAA
This sequence comes from Flavobacteriales bacterium, assembly GCA_024641135.1. Taxonomy (GTDB): domain Bacteria; phylum Bacteroidota; class Bacteroidia; order Flavobacteriales; family Flavobacteriaceae; genus Yeosuana. The sequence continues at coordinate 15,545 of JAHEDS010000015.1, read as the reverse complement.
CTGAATACTGTTAATACCTCGCATAAAAGGTTGTTCGTCGCTTTCGCTTTTATAAGATTCATAAGTACTAAAAACCTGAGAGATATTGCCAAAAGTGTTTTCCAATCTGTGAATTTCCTTTTCGAAAAATCCATTTTCAATTAACCAGGTCCCAGAGCTTTCAATATAATCTTCAGGCGACATATAACGCACTTTAAAAAGGTCGTCTACATCCTTGCCAGATGGGATTAATTTTGCTTCAGGTTTAAATAAATATTTAAATTGTTCCCAATTTCGTTCTTCACCTTTCTCTCCAGAGATTGCACCGTATAATGCTTTAATAGTGCCATCCAAGGTTTTAACTTTTGAGCTGTCAATTCGTTTTTTTTGATCTGTTGCTTTCTCTTGCGCATTTAGGTTGAATGATATAAAAAGTATCATTATAATAGAAGCTATTCTTTTCATAAAAAATAAATCTTATAGTATTATTTATAAATCTTTTTAACCCGATCAAGATCACGTTTATTATCGCGATCTTTAATGGTTTCACGTTTATCGTACAATTTTTTTCCTTTTGCCAAAGCTATATCCAACTTAGCATACCCTTTTTCATTAATAAATAACTTTAATGGAATAATGGTAAGGCCTGTATTTTGAACTTCTTTATATAGTTTTTTTAGTTCTTTTTTATTTAGGAGAAGTTTCCTTTCGGCCTTTGGCCTGTGATTGTAATACGTGCCATATAGATATTCTTCAATGGTCATATTAATTACAAAAAGTTCACCTTGCTCATTAAACTCACAAAAACTTTCAGCTATTGAGGCTTTACTACTTCTAATAGATTTAATTTCGGTGCCTGTCAATACAATTCCAGCAGTGTACTTGTCTAATATTTCATAGAGAAAGCGTGCTTTTTTGTTTTGTATGTTGATGTTTTTTTGCATGAACACAAAACTACATAATTTTAGGTTGCTAACCTTTTCTTATGAATGAGTTTTTATTGACTTTATAAGCTAATTCTGAATTTTATAAAATTTTGTTTTTTATTGCTGTACCATAAAACATTTGTACTTTTGTTTTCAATTTTTACTAATAAACATCAAATTATTTTATGAATTCATACGATGTAGCCATAATTGGTTCTGGACCTGGAGGATATGTAGCAGCAATACGTTGTGCACAGTTAGGAATGAAAACTGCCATTATAGAAAAATACGCAACCTTAGGGGGAACTTGTTTAAATGTGGGGTGTATTCCAAGTAAAGCGCTTTTAGATTCTTCACATCATTATGAGGATGCTATTAAACATTTTGAAGAACACGGTATTGATATTCCAGGCGAAGTTAAGGTTAATTTAAAACAAATGATTGCCCGTAAACAAGCAGTTGTAGACCAGACTACAGGAGGGATAGATTTCTTAATGAAAAAAAATAAAATTGATGTTTATCAAGGATTGGGAAGTTTTAAAGATGCTACACATATTTTAATTTCTGGTAATGAGACTATTGAAATTGAGGCTAAAAATACCATTATAGCAACAGGTAGTAAACCATCAAGTTTACCATTTATTTCTATAGATAAAGAACGTATAATAACCTCCACTGAGGCGTTAAAATTAACAGAAATCCCTAAGCATTTAATTGTAATTGGAGGAGGAGTTATTGGTTTAGAATTGGGACAGGTTTACAGACGTCTTGGTGCAGAAGTAACTGTTGTAGAATATATGGATAGAATTATTCCCACCATGGATGCTGGTTTATCTAAGGAATTAAATAAAGTCTTTAAAAAAGCTAAATTTTCTGTTGAGGTTTCTCATAAAGTTAAATCTGTAGAAAGAAAAGGAAAAGAAGTTATTGTTAAAGCGGATAACAAAAAAGGGGAGGAAGTTACTTTTAAAGGTGATTATTGCTTAGTGTCAGTAGGTAGAAAACCGTATACTGATGGTTTAAATGCTGAAGCTGCTGGTGTTAAATTATCGGAAAGAGGACAAGTTGAAGTAAACGATCATTTACAAACAAGCGCTTCAAATATTTATGCAATTGGAGATGTTGTAAAGGGTGCTATGTTAGCACATAAAGCTGAAGAAGAAGGAGTTTTTGTTGCAGAAACTTTGGCAGGGCAAAAACCTCATATTGATTATAACTTAATTCCTGGTGTAGTTTATACTTGGCCAGAAGTTGCTAGTGTTGGAAAAACCGAGGAACAATTAAAAGAATCAGGTGTTGAATATAAAACAGGGTCTTTTCCAATGCGTGCTTTAGGAAGAAGCAGAGCCAGTATGGATATTGATGGCTTTGTAAAAATTCTTGCAGATAAGAAAACTGATGAAATATTAGGCGTTCATATGATTGGTGCACGAGCAGCAGATATGATTGCCGAGGCTGTTGTAGCTATGGAGTTTAGAGCAAGTGCCGAAGATGTTTCAAGAATGTCTCATGCACATCCAACATTTACTGAAGCTATTAAAGAAGCCGCGTTAGCTGCTACTGAAGACAGAGCGTTGCATATGTAATTAGAAGGTTTCATAAAAAAAAAGGTTGACTGTTTGTCAACCTTTTTTTGTTAGAATAAATCATTCAGTACTTTAGCGAGCCTGATGCCACCTTTTTGCAATTGAGAACGTACGGTTTCAAAATTATCATAAGAATAACTGTACCTTAAATTTTCGTTAGGTTTTACATTAGCATAAACTTCTCTGGTTATTTTGTGTGTATCGTTAACCCAATCAACAACAGATCCTAGTTGAATGGCTTTCACTTGTTCTTTATTTAATACATCGGCGTTTGCTGCAATTTCTGAATAACTCATACCATAGCCATCAATCATTTCTCTATCCCAAACGGCATGTAAATTAGTGTCTTTATAAAACCACTGAACTTTAAAATCGTTTCCACCTTTATCTTCAACAAGTCCAACATGCATTGGTTGGTGTAAATCACCAATAAAATGCACTAATAATTTAAGATAAAACACCTTATCTTCTTTAGTTGAATTTTTGTCTTTAACAACCTCAATACAATGATTAATAGCCGTAACTAAATCTCCTGTAGAACTTTTTTCGCTTTCTTGATAATTTTGATCTAACGGCATATTTATATAATGCCAAGAATAGAATTCGTTAAAACGTTTGTCAGATTTAATATCATCGGCATGAGTTGAAACAAAAGCTAATGATTCTTGGTTTAATAATTTTTTAAGTTGTCTTTTCGTTTTTCCAGTTAAATATTGATCGGCAATTTGACCAACAACACGATGTCCAGTAGCACTCCAGTCGTTTGAAGCCGATAAGTCAAATGAAAAAAGAATGAAAAAAGAAAATAAAAGGGCAATGATATGTTTCATATTAAATTAATTTATTTTTTAAATTTGAGTAATTAAATATCTATTTTTTTTACTGAATTTTTTTTCAGTAAAAGCAAAGGTAATGCAACCCCAACAGTTAATGCTATTAAAACAAAAAACATTGTAAAACCATTAGTGAAAATAGCATCTATTAAATGCACTCGTTTACTGGCATCTCCCTCCATAAAAAGAAAATTCATAATTGATAAAACTGTTTCATAAGCAAAATATCCTGGAATCATTGGTATAACAGGTGGAATTGAAAAAACTACAGGAGGCTGATGTATTTTATGAGCCAAAGGAATACTTATAATTCCAACAAAAAAGGCTGCTAAAAAACTTCCAAGTACTACATGCACGTTGAAATGCATTAATAAAAACTTTATAAAACCAGCTCCAAAACCTAATGCAAAAACGGTAATTATAGCATTTTTTGGAATGTTAAATAAAAGTCCAAAACCCAGGGCAGCTATACCCGACCAAAATGAAACTTCTATTAATTTTAATATAATATCTAACATCTTAATTTAATTGAAATAGGTACATAGCTAAAAATAAGCCAATGGCCATTGCTAAGACGGTCATTAATCCTGTTGTAAATCTAACCATGCCATTTAAAACATTATTTTCTAATAAGTCATGAAACGAATTTATTAATGCGACTCCAGGCACTAAAAATAATATAGAAGTAGCAAGTGCTGTTTGCGGATTGGTTCCAATATTATAAAGGATTCCGAAAGAAGCCGTTACAGAAGCAATAAAAGACCCTAAAAACAATCTTATGTAAAGGTTATATTTTAACTTGTTTGTTTGCTGAAACACGAATAAACCTAGAAAAGTACTTATAAAGGCCATCATCATATTTAAATAATCGCCGTTAAATATATTGCAAAAACCTGCACCTGCTAAACTTACAGCGACTAATATTAGGAGTCTAGGATATCTTTTAAGTTGTTTTATTCTTTCAATTTCAGCTATAATTTGATCAATAGACCAGTTTTCTGTTATTGCATTCCAGCTTGCCTTACTAATAGCAGAGATTATTGAAAAGTCAATAACATATGGTGGGATATTTTGAACTCTTGTGCAGCTTTCATTAGTTTCTTCATCAGTTAAGGTCATAATAATAGTTTTATGACTAATAAGACTATAAGCTTTACAATTCAAGACAGACGCAAATCTGTCAATACTTAAGTTCGCTCTATTTGTATTAGCTCCAGAAACCATTAATAGCGAAGAAATATCTAATAGCAGGTTTGCTGTTTTAATAAGATTTGAAGTATCATTCATAATAAATGAAATGCATTTAAGAGTACAAATTTAAGATTTTCACACTTTTAAAAGCCATTTAAGTAGGGTTTAAATTAGTAATTTTTAAGTATGATTTTTATAAAAACATTAATAAAAATGTTAATTGAATTGATATAATGTATAATCTGTTATTTTTTTTGATTATGCTATAAATTATATAGGTTATTCGTCTTATAAAAAAGTGATTTTTTGTTTATAACTGATAACAAATTTGTTTTACAATTTTTAGCCAAATGGGTACATTTGAGAGTAAAATTAATTTTAAATATAAAATGAAATATTTATTACCATTATTGGTTGTAATTCTATTGTTTTCATCATGTAATTCAAAGGAAAAAAATAAGAATGCAACAATAGAAATTTTGGATCAGTTTTCCGAACTTCAAACATTAATTGACGCTGAAGGCGACGGATTGGTGGTTTTAAATTTTTGGTCTATTCATTGTCCACCTTGTATTAAAGAATTGCCTCATTTTAATAAATTGGAATCGGACTATGAAAATAAGAATGTAAAAATTTTACTTATTAATTTAGACGATGAGGCCAAACTCAATTCTCGTATTTATCCGTTTGTTAAAAATCAAGGTGTTCAACCAGAAATATTACTTCTACAAGATCAAAATTACACAAAATGGACAGAGCAAGTTGATGAATCTTGGTATGGTGCTTTACCAGCAACATTAATTGTTAAGGGTGAAAAGAGGAAATTTAGATTTGGTAGTTATGAAGCTTATGAAGATTTAAAATTTGACGTTGAAGATATTTTGAATAAACAATAGCTACATACCACTATTTATATCAATGACAATATTATAAGGATTAAAGATTACTACTTTTTATTACGTTTATTATAATTTTTATCCCCACGTGTTTTTGGTTTTTTGTATTTCTCGGCAATTTTAAACTTATAGGAACCTCCTAAATTTTCCTTTTTGTTTTTAGCTTTCTTTTCATGAAATGCCGCCCCAATGTTTTCATCTTTTTTTGTCGGATTGTTGCGTTCTTTTATTTGAGGACGTTCTTCTTCAATTAATTCATCTGAAATAATGACATTCTCAGGGAATTCGACCAGAGGAATACGCATATTCATTAGGGTTTCAATCTTTTCTACTGATTCCATTTCATTTTCTGTTGAAAATAAAACAGAAATTCCTTCACGCTCCGCACGGCCTGTTCTCCCAATTCTATGCATATAGTTTTCAGGATAATCTGGCGTATCAAAATTAATAACATGGCTTATATTATCTATATCTAAACCACGTGCCATGACATCTGTAGCTACTAAAATTCTGTTTTCCCCATTTCTAAACTGTTCAATACTCCTCAGTCTGTAATTTTGGGTTTTGTTAGAGTGAATAACACAACATTCATCATGAAATTGGGATTCTAAGTTTTCAAAAAGTAAATCAGCCAGTTTTTTATAGCCGATAAAAATCAATACTTTATTAAAAGCCTCTCTATCATTTAATAAATGAGTGAGTAAGTTAATCTTTGTATAAAAATTTGGTACGTTATATCGCTGTTGTAAAATGTTTTCTAAAGGAGTTCCTGAAACTGCAATTGACACACGTTCCGGACTTTTAAAAAAATCGGATATTAATTCATCTACATCATGTGTCATGGTTGCCGAAAACATAACGTTTTGTCTTCGCTCAGGTAGAATGTCGAAAATATTAATTAGCTGATGTCTAAACCCTAAATCTAACATAACATCCACTTCGTCAATAACTAAGCGTTGTATTGTTTTAAGTTGTAAAACTCTACTTAAGGCTAAATCATAAAAGCGACCAGGTGTTGCAACCAAAATATCAATTCCGTCAGCGATAGCTTGCTTTTGAGTATTGATATTGGTACCACCATAAACCCCTAAAACACGAACATTAATATATTTGGCTAGTTTTTCAATTTCTTCAACGACTTGAACAACTAATTCACGAGTTGGTACTAAAATTAAAATTCGTGGTGTTTCTTGTTCAGAATACTTTAGATTTTTTAAGATAGGTAACATGTAGGCAAACGTTTTACCTGTACCCGTTTGGGCTATTCCAACCATGTCCTTACCAGAACTTACCACATTAAAAGCTTCTGCCTGAATTGGAGTTGGAGTAGTAAACCCTAAATCATTAAGGGCATTATAAAGAGGTGTATTTAAATTTAAATCTTGAAAAGTCACAGTGCTTATTTAGCTGGCAAAGTTAAGGCTATTATTCTTAATTAAAAGAGATGTTTGTTGTCAATTTCAATACTATACTTTGCAGTAAAGGTTTTATTAGCTTCTAATGTTAAAATGCCTTCTTTTGTTGTAAAGTTTTGATTTGTACCTTCATGATCGGCAATACCAAGCCATGGTTCAAGACATACATAATTTCCATTAGGTTTAGCCCAAATTCCAAAATAAGGAAATTTTTCAAAATTTAAAGAAAGAATATTTCCATGAGTAATACTTTTTAATGTAATCTTTCTTGATTTTAAATCTTTAAAAACTAAGGCGTCTTCATTAAACAAATCATGCTTTAAATGAATGGTTTGCCCGTTATTAAAAACGGGTTGGGTCCTTGAAGAAATTAACCCATTTTCCATGTTAATTAAATGTCTAAGAGAGTTTTCTTCCTGTTCAAACTCTAAAAAATAGTCGTTATAATTTTCATCAGTATATACAGGACATTTAAATGCAGGGTGACCGCCAAGTGAAAAATATATTGGTTTTACATCGCAATTATTGACTTTATGAATAACCTCGATGAAGTTGTCCGTGAGTTTATAAGTTATATAAAATTCAAATTTAAATGGATAGGATTTTAAAGTAGATTCATTATAAAGTAGTTTGAAAGTAAGACTGTTTTTAGTTTGTTCAACTAATTGAATGTCTTTATTATTTCTAATGAAGCCATGCTTATTAAGTGTATATTTTTTATTTTCAAAAAAATAAGAATCCTCTTTTAAAGCCCCTATAATAGGGAATAAATTAGGAGCGTGATTTCCCCAGATAGCTGGGTTGGCATCCCACATAAATTCATTCTTGTTCTTAACCGATGTAATTTGACATAATTCAGCGCCAATTTTTTTAACAGCAATTTTTAGGGTTTTGTTTTCTAAAATATACATGGAATCTTTATTAAAACTAATATGCAAAATTTGTAATTTTTTAAGGAATCTAACTAACTTTACCCTATAAAATTAATGATTGAGAACAAAGTACACCCATAAAGTTGATAATCCAGAACAATTCAAACAAAAATTACTGGTCTGGAGTCAACGGTTTAAAGAAGTAGTTTGGTTGGATTCAAATAATTATTTGCAATCATATACTAGTTTTGAAGCTATTTTGGCTGTTGATTCTGTAAACAGTATTCAATCAGATTATCATCATGCTTTTAATAATCTGAAACACTACCAGTCTAATTGTAAAGATTGGATATTTGGCTATTTAACTTATGATTTAAAAAATGATGTCGAAAATTTATATTCTAATAATTTTGATGGCCTTCAGTTTCCTGAATTGTATTTCTTTCAACCAAAAAAAATCTTTTTATTTAAAGGAAATGAAGTTGTGGTACTTTATATAGAAGCTTATAAAAATGATTTTGAAAATGATTTAAATGAGATAGAAAAGACCAGTTTAAAAACTTTTGAAAAAACTGAAGAACCAATCAAAATTAAATTGCGCATCCACAAAGATGAATATTTTGAAAAAGTCAATACGGTATTAGAGCATATCCATCGAGGCGATATATATGAAGCTAATTTTTGTCAGGAATTTTATGCTGAAGACACCTTGATTAATCCATTAGAGACATATTTTAAACTCAACAATATTTCTAAGCCACCTTTTGCCACTTTTTTAAAGCTTAAAGAATTATATTTATTATCGGCTTCGCCCGAGCGTTATTTAAAAAAACAAGATAACAATATAATTGCGCAACCCATAAAAGGGACCTCAAAGCGATCTGAAAATTTAAAAGAAGATGCAAAGTTAAAATTGGCATTATTTGAAGATGAAAAGGAGCGAAGCGAGAATATTATGATTTTGGACTTAATGCGAAATGATTTATCAAAAACAGCGATAAAAGGGAGTGTAAGAGTTGAAGAATTATGCAAAGTTTACACTTTTAAGCAAGTGCATCAAATGATATCAACAGTGACATCTCAAATCGATAAAAATGTGCATCCGGTTGATGTATTAAAAAGTACGTTTCCAATGGGAAGTATGACGGGAGCTCCAAAAATTTCTGCCATGAATATCATTGAAGAACTAGAGGAAACTAAACGGGGTTTATACTCAGGAGCTGTGGGCTATTTTTCACCAGAAGGCGATTTTGATTTCAATGTAGTTATACGTAGTATTTTGTATAATGAAACCAATAAATATGTATCCTATTCTGTTGGTGGGGCCATCACAGCTAAAAGCGACCCATTAAAAGAATATGAAGAATGTTTAGTTAAAGCTAAAGCAATGCGCGAAGTTCTAGAAAATTAATCTAAATGATCTTTAAACTTATTTTTTACTTCTTCATAAATATATTCCACCCGTTTTAACTCAATATTTTTAACCTTTGAAATTTCTTCAAAGTTCAATTTTCCAAATATTAATAAGTCTATTATATTAGAAACATTTAATGGTAACCAACTATATAGACTTCCTAAAAGTTCGCTCGATCTTTTAGATTCAATCTCTTCTATATCGAAGGCATTCAAAACAGAATTTTCATGGTCATCATACAAAAACAAGTGCTTATGTTTGTGGTCTTGTTTATATGAAATATCGTTTAATTCTTCATTCATTACAATATCCCAGTCGGCATTCATGGTATAATGCTCTTCAAGTTCATCAAGTTCTTCTTCAAGAATATCGTTGGTGCTTACCGTATTTTTATGAAAAGCTTCTTTTTTAAAAATAGAATCTAAGTAATTGCTTACAATTTTGAACAGTTTAATTTTTATTGTAGAAACATCACTGTCAATATCATACCCACCTTCATAAAATTGAGCAATACTTTCGTCAATTACTCCGTTTGAGGTGTACATGTTTTTTGGTATAATTCTCATAGACTCTCCTAAATAAAGCCGGTGTTTAATATATGGATGTATCTGTTGTGTTGCAGAAATCACTCGTTTATCAAATGCCATTTTTGTGGCTTTATCGTTAATATTTTCTATTGAACACATAATAATGGTATTTAAAATTTACTCTTTTAAGGTACTTCAATTTTAAAAAATAATACATGATTAATATCATTTTATAATAATATCTCGGTGTTCATTTCTTTAATCAATGTTGTATATTTGAAATATGATGGACCAATTCCAAAATCATATATTAACTAAGTTTCCGTTTTTAACCACAAGTAGACTTCTTCTTGCTATTTCTGGCGGTATGGATAGTGTGGTTCTTACAAATTTATGTCATCAATTAAAATTGAATTTTGCTTTAGCGCATTGTAATTTTAACCTTAGAGGTGATGAGAGTGATGCGGATGAAGATTTTGTTTTTCAGCTTGCAGAAGAATTGGATTTAGAGGTTTTTGTGGAAAGCTTTGATACCAAAGCTTACGCCGAAGAGCATAAGGTGTCAATTCAAATGGCAGCACGCGATTTACGTTATCATTGGTTTCAGGAACTTTCAGAGCAATTAGGATTTGATTATATTTTAACAGCGCATCATGCAGATGATAATTTAGAAACTTTTTTAATCAATTTAACACGCGGTACAGGTCTTGATGGATTAACAGGAATTCCGGAAGTGAATGAGAATGTAGTAAGGCCATTATTAGCCTTTTCAAGAGAAACAATTGAAGTTTATGCGCGAGAAAATAAATTAAAGTGGCGAGACGACAGTAGTAATGCATTAACCAAGTATCTGCGCAATAAATTACGCCTTGATGTTATACCTGTGTTAAAAGATATTAACCCAAATTTGCTTCAAAATTTTCAAACAACTTTAGAAAATTTGAATGATACAGCAGATATTGTAGAAGAAAGTTTAAATGCTGTATTAAAAAGGGCGATTATTTCAATAGACGCCACAGAAATTCGTTTTAAGGTGGGAGAGTTTAAAAAGCTCAATAACCCAAAAGCTTATCTGCATGAATTTTTAAAAGACTACGGATTTTCAGAATGGAATGATGTTCTCAACTTACTTGATGCACAATCAGGCAAACAGGTGTTTTCATCGTCACATAGATTATTAAAAGATAGAGATGTTTTGATTTTAAAAGAATTAATCACTGAAGAAAATAATGGACCTTTTTTACTATCTGAAAAAGACACGAAATTCCAGATACAGTTGGGAACATTATGTTTTAAAAAGGTTTCTAAGATAGAAAATACGCATTCAAATATTATTTATATAGATAAGAAAAAAATAAAATTTCCGCTATCATTGAGAAAATGGGAAGAAGGAGACTATTTTTTTCCTTTAGGTATGAAGGGTAAAAAGAAGTTAAGTAAGTATTTGAAAGATGAGAAACTCTCTTTAATAGATAAAGAAAAGATATGGTTGTTATGTTCAGAAGATTCTATTGTATGGGTTCTTGGAAAACGTGCTGATGATCGATTTAAAGTTACGGAAAACACTAAAGAGATTTTGAAATTTGAAATAAAATAAATGAAGCTTCAAGGACAAATAGTTGATGTATTAAACAAACGCATTTATAAAGGTGAAATCACTTTTAAAGATGGAAGGATTATTTCAATTCAAGAAAAAGATCATGACGTAAATCATTATATCATGCCAGGTTTTGTGGATGCTCATATTCATATAGAAAGTTCCATGTTAGTGCCCAGTGAATTTGCACGATTAGCTGTTAAACATGGCACCGTTGCTACAGTTTCAGACCCTCATGAAATTGCGAATGTGTTGGGTATTGAAGGTGTAGAGTTTATGATTGAAAACGGTAAAAAAGTGCCATTTAAATTCAATTTTGGAGCACCTTCATGTGTTCCTGCAACAAGTTTTGAATCGGCCGGAGCCATCATTGATTCAGAAGATGTAAAAGAATTACTTCAAAATCCGGATATTAAATATTTAACCGAAATGATGAATTACCCAGGGGTTCTACATGATGATGATGAGGTTTTAAAAAAAATAGCGTGGGCAAAATATTACAATAAACCTATTGATGGTCATGCCCCAGGATTAAGAGGTGACGATATTACTAAATATATCAATGCAGGCATATCAACAGATCACGAATGTTTTACTTATGAGGAGGGCTTAGAAAAACTTCAAAAAGGCATGAAAGTTTTGATTCGCGAGGGAAGTGCCGCTAAAAACTATGAAGCTTTAATAGATTTATTGCCAGAACATTTTGAAAACATGATGTTTTGTAGTGATGATAAGCATCCTGATGATTTATTATTAAATCACATCAACAAATTATGCGCTAGAGCGATGGTTAAAGGCTTCGATATTTTTAAGGTGTTACAAGTAGCATGTATCAATCCTGTAAAACATTATAACTTGGATGTTGGATTACTTAAAGAAGGGGATAATGCCGATTTTATTGTAATTGAAGATTTGATTGATTTTAAAACACTACAAACATATATAAATGGAGAATTGGTTTTTGATAAAGGTATATCCAAAATAAAGCCAGTTTCTTTTAAAGTGCTTAATAATTTTAAAACAGATAAAAAGAAGATTTCCGATTTTAGATTCGAATCTAAAGCTACTAAAATTAGGGTAATTGAAGCTTTAGAGGGGCAATTGGTTACAAACGAAATACATGCGGATAGTTTTATTGAAAGCAACAATTTAATATCGAATACTGAAACTGATATTTTAAAAATGACCGTGGTTAACCGGTATCAAAATCAAAAACCATCTATTGCTTTCATTAAGAACTTTGGTTTAAAGGAAGGTGCAATAGCCTCATCTGTGGGGCACGATTCTCATAATATAATTGCAGTAGGTGTTTCAGATGAAGCCCTTTGTAAAGCGGTTAATTTGATAATAGAAAACAAAGGAGGAATTTGTGCCATTTCAAATTCCACAGAAAAAATAATTCCATTACCGGTTGCGGGTATTATGAGTGATGATGATGGGGTAACAGTTGGTATTAATTATGCCAAATTAGATAAAATGGCAAAACAATTGGGAAGTACATTAAATGCGCCTTACATGACTTTATCTTTTATGGCCCTTTTAGTTATTCCTTCGTTAAAATTAAGCGATAAAGGCTTGTTTAATGGAGGAAGATTTGAGTTTACATCTATAGAAGTTTGTTAATATGCCAGTTTTAAATAGTACGTATAAAGCACCTTATTTATTTAGAAACGGTCATATTTCAACGGCCTATTCTGGATTGTTTAGAACGGTAAAAGGGGTAACGCAAAACCGTGAACGTATTACCTTGCGAGATAATGATTTTCTGGATTTAGACTGGAGTTATTCAAAAGAGAAATCAGATAAAATCATAATTGTCTTGCATGGTTTGGAAGGTGATGCGCAACGACCTTATATGACTGGTACAGCCAAACTTTTTAATAATAATGGCTTTGATGCGGTTTGTGTAAATTTTAGAGGTTGTAGTGGTAGTGATAATTTACTTTATAGATCGTATCATTCTGGAGCAACGGAGGATTTGGAATCTGTTATTGAATCTATCTTAAAAACAAAAAAGTATTCTGAGATTTATATTAAAGGCGTTAGTCTTGGAGGAAATATGGTATTGAAGTATTTAGGTGAACGTGATGAGATTCCAAAAGAACTCAAAGCAGTCATTGCCGTTTCCGTACCTTGTTACCTAGCTGGATCCGCCAAGCAATTACATACTTTTGAGAATATACTGTATCATGACCGATTTAAAAAACATTTGGTGAACAGACTAAAAATAAAGCAGCAACATTTCTCTCATATATTGAGCTTAAAAGATTTAGATTCTATAAAAACCCTTTATGATTTTGACAATATTTATACTGCAAAAGCACATGGGTTTAAAGATGCCGCTGATTATTATAAACAAAGTAGTTGTTTACAATTTCTTCCTAATATTAAGATTCCAACACTTATAATTAACGCTTTAAACGATTCTTTTTTATCTTCTGAATGCTATCCGGTAAAAGAAGCAAAGCAAAATTCAAATTTATTTTTGGAAATGCCAAAATATGGTGGTCATGTTGGTTTTGTAGATAAGAAAAATGTTTATTATAATGAAAGTAGGGCTTTAGATTTTGTATTGAACGATACTTAATTGTATGTTAAACAAGTGATAGCATTGTTTTTTTTATTATTTTTATAAAGTCCCTATTTTTTTCCATCAATTTTATTACTAATTAAACATTAAAAAAAATGTCAACGTATAAATTAAAGATTAATGGTGAAATCCATTCTGTTGAGGCCGATTCAGACACCCCTTTACTTTGGATTTTAAGAGATCAACTCGGCCTTTTAGGCACAAAATACGGCTGTGGTATTGGTCAATGTGGCTCTTGTACCGTTCATGTAAATGGTGCTCCTTTGCGAAGCTGTATGCAACAAGTTTCCCAATTACAGGGAATGGATATAGTAACTATTGAAGGGCTATCAAAAGAAGGTGATCATCCAGTTCAAAAAGCATGGCTCGAACATGATGTTCCACAATGTGGCTATTGTCAAAGTGGACAAATCATGACTGCAGCGGCCTTGTTGAAAAACAATCCTAATCCTTCAGATGAAGATATTGATGCTGCAATGGAAGGTAATATCTGTAGATGTGGAACATACGTTAGAATTAAACAAGCAATCAAAACGGCATCAAAGCTATAAACTAAGAAATCATGACAAAAGTAATAACACAATATAATCGTCGTTCATTTTTGAAGGTATCAGCAGCAGCCGGAGGTGGCATGCTTATAGGATTTAACTGGTTGACTAGCTGTATTTCAGAAACCAAAGTTGAAGAGATAGCTATTCCTAATGAATGGTATGAAATAAATGGATACATTAAAATTGGAGACACAGGTTTAGTGACCATCTATTCTCCAAATCCTGAAATTGGACAAAACGTCAAAACATCAATGCCAATGATTGTAGCTGAAGAATTGGATGTCGATTGGAAAAATGTGGTTGTTGAACAAGCTCCTTTAAATACAGGATTTTATCAAAATCAATTTGCTGGCGGAAGTTTGTCCATTAGATTGAGCTGGGATGCTTTAAGATTGGCTGGTGCAACAGGAAGACGAATGTTAATGGAAGCAGCGGCAAAAGAATGGGGCATTTCAGTAGATGAGGTAGATGCAGCTTTAGGTGTAATAAAAGAAAAAAATGGAGAAAGATCCATTGGTTATGGTGAAATAGCTTCAAAGGCTGTTGGAATTGAGGTTCCAAAAGAAGTTGAACTCAAAGAAATTAAGGATTTCCAATTAATTGGAACAAGTGTTAAAAATGTTGATGGAACGAAAATTGTCACTGGCCAGCCGCTTTTTGGATTGGATTTTAAACGGGAAGGTATGAAGCTTGCTATGATTCAACATCCACCTGCATTTGGAATGAAAATTAAAGATTTTAATGAAGAGGAAATTAAAAATATGCCAGGTGTTAAAGATGCTTTTATTATTGATACTACCATAAATGAACCGGATTGGTGTGATGAAAAAGGTTTTCTTCAACTCATAGCTATAGTAGGAGATTCTACATGGCAATTAATGAAAGCTAAACGTGCCATTAAAGCTAATTGGGAGGTTGTAAGTGAATTGGAAAATTCAGAAATGCATACAAAAAATCTGGAATTAGCTCTTGAAACAGGTAATGTATTGGACAGCAGAAAAGATGGAGATCCAGAAAAAGCATTTAAAAATGCGGCTAAAATCATTGAACGGACTTATAGTTCACCTTTCTTGGCGCATAATACCATGGAACCCATGAATTTCTTTGCTAATGTTACTGAAAATTCGGCAGAACTTATAGGTCCGACACAAATACCAGAATCACTTGA
>JAHEDS010000155.1 GCA_024641135.1 Flavobacteriales bacterium | reverse complement strand
GCTAAGCAGTTAAAAGTGAAAGCCGAAATCCAGGAGCTTGCTAAGAATGTGACTTACAATGAACTTGAACCATTGTTTTCAACGGCAGCAAAAAAAGTTGGCACCCGTATTGCAGCAATGATTACACTAGGAGTATTGCTAGATAAGGGTTTAGTGAAAAATAATGAAATAGAAGATTTTATTAAAAAAGGATTAGACGATAACGATGCGCTTTTAGCGGAAGAGGCCTCATCTATTTAATTAATTAATTTAAAGTAGGTCATTTTAAAAATAGTTTAAATTAAGTATTCGAATTTTGCTATATTTAAATTCTAACTAAAACTTAAATATTATGGAAATGAACTTTTTAGCTATTCTTGTCGCTGCAATATCTGCTTTATTTATTGGCTTTATATGGTATAACCCAAAGGTCTTTGGAAATGCCTGGATGGCAGCTGCTGGTATTACTGAAGATGAAATTAAAAGCGGCAACATGGTTAAAACACTTGTTTTAGCGCTTTTGTTTGCGTTTTTATTGGCGTTTATTTTGCCAACTCTTGTAATTCATCAAATGGGAGCTATTGGTTTGGTAGGTGGAGACCCATCGACCGCATTACCATCGTATGAGGCTTTTATGGCAGATTATGGTAACGCCTTTAGAACATTTAAGCACGGAGCACTTCATGGTCTTATTGCGGGCTTATTTATTGCGCTACCTATCATTGGAACTAATGCGCTTTTTGAACGAAAAAGCATTAAATATATCTTAATAAATAGTGGTTACTGGATTGTTACTTTAACGGTTATGGGAGCTATTATTTGTGGGTGGAAATAATTTTCTAATCTTTTAATACAGTTAAAGACTGATGACATAAGTTTTCAGTCTTTATTTTTTTATAGTGATCAAATTCAAAATATATAACAGCGCCAAAGATCTTCCTGTTGAAAAATGGAATGAACTAACTAGTCACGACATTTTTTTGCAAACACGTTATTTGGAAGCTTTTGAAAAGGCGTGTCCCAACACGATATGCATGTATTATGTAGGTGTTTTTAAAGACAGGGATTTAGTAGGGGTTGCTATAATTCAAAGGGTACAATTGTATTTAAAAGACATGTTTAGACATGAGAATGACAATAGCTTTAAAGGGTTTATTAAAAATGGTCTTTCAAAATTTTTAAAAGGAAACATTTTAGTTGTTGGCAATTTAACACATACAGGCCAGCACGGAATCTTTTTTAATAATGAAAAAGTTTCTCAATTAGAATATATAGATAAAATCTTTGAAGCTTGTGACGAGTTAAGTCGATGGATAAAAACAGAAAAGAAAAGAAAAATTCGATTAATTCTTTTTAAGGACTATTTTAAAAATGATTTGATTCATATTGAAAATCAGCGATTTGAAGCAAACAAATTTTATAAGATGCAGGTTCAGCCTAACATGATATTAAATCCAAGAAAAAATTGGTTAAATATTAGAGATTATACTGCTGATATGACTACAAAATACAGAAGTAGATATAATCGGGCTAGACAGAAAAAACAAAATATTATTACTAAAGAATTAACTATCGGTGAGATAAACAATCATTCTTTGGATTTATATAGTCTCTATAAAAATGTATCTAAAAATGCTCCGTTTAATACTTTTATTTTACCAAAAAACCATTTTTTAATTTTAAAAGAGCATTTGTTAGATGATTTTAAAGTATTTGGTTATTATCTTGATAATGAATTAATTGGTTTTTACACTTTAATTCTAAATAACACAGCTTTAGAAACCTATTTTTTAGGATATGATTCAGAGCACCAAACGGTTAATCAGCTATATTTAAATATGCTATACGACATGGTTTCATTTGCAATAACCAACAAATTCCATTCTATAGTTTATGCAAGAACGGCGATGGAAATCAAAAGCTCTGTTGGCGCTAAACCCGAAGCCATGTTTATTTATTTAAAGTACACAAATCGTATTGTAAACGCTCTTTTAAAACAAATATTTAATCTCATGAATCCTACTCAAAAGTGGGAGGAGAGGAATCCTTTTAAAAAATAAAAACCCCTTAATTATCATTAAGAGGTTTTGTAAACATTGAAAATATTTAATTATTCTTTTCTTTTATTTTTATTGCTTTTTGCTTCTTTCATGGCTTCACCAATTTGATTACTAGCCGTAAAACTAGCCACCATGTCATTTAACATTTGACTACCCGCTTGTGGAGCATTAGGTAATAAAATTAAATTACTGTTGGTTTCTTGGCCTAAAGACTGAAGGGTGTCATAATGCTGAGTGACTACGATAAGAGCTGAAGCTTCTTGAGAATTAATACCAACCCTGTTTAAAACCTCAACAGACTCTTCTAAACCCCTGGCAATTTCTCTACGTTGGTCTGCAATACCTTGTCCCTGTAATCGCTTACTCTCTGCTTCGGCTTTTGCTTTTTCAACTATTAATATTCTGGCAGCGTCACCTTCATATTGGGCAGCTGTTTTTTCTCTATCAGCCGCATTAATTCTGTTCATAGCCGCTTTAAC
Organism: Flavobacteriales bacterium; assembly: GCA_024641135.1. Lineage (GTDB taxonomy): Bacteria > Bacteroidota > Bacteroidia > Flavobacteriales > Flavobacteriaceae > Yeosuana. The sequence continues at coordinate 750 of JAHEDS010000155.1, read as the reverse complement.
CTGAGAGTCTGGGTCAATATCAGTAACCAAGGTTTTTATGATATCAAAACCATAATCCAACATTGCATCATTAAGTTCTGCTTTAACCGCAAGTGCAATATCATCTTTTTTCACAAACACATCGTCAAGTTTCATTTTTGGCACCTCTGCTCGTACTACATCAAATACGTACGATGTGATTTGTTCATGAGGATAATCCAATTTATAAAAGGCATCATAAACTTTTTGACCTAATACACGATATTGTACAGATACTTTTAGTCTAACAAACACGTCATCAAGTGTTTTGGTTTCAATAATTACATCTAATTGTTGGATTTTTAAACTCAATTTACCCGCAATCCTATCAACTAATGGTATTTTTAATTGAAGACCCGAATGGCGAATACTGTTGAAACGACCAAAGCGTTCTACAATCGCTGCGGTTTGTTGTTTTACAATAAAGAAGGATGAAATAAATATTACTAATCCTAGAAAAATGATAACTGGAAAAAAGAAAGAACTCATGAGTTAGTGTTAAAATTATTTGAAAGGTTAAGATACGAATTTTATGTTATATTTGAGAATTAAAACTCTTAAGCATGAAATTCAGACTCTCAATATTATTTCTTATAATTACCTTTTCTTTTATTACAGAGAGTTATTCTCAAAGAGTAAATTATAGAATTACAAATGGGTTCAATATTTTTGGAGGTATTTCAAAGTACAATATTATAACAGATAATTTTATTGTTGAACAAGGTGATGGGT
>JAHEDS010000154.1 GCA_024641135.1 Flavobacteriales bacterium | reverse complement strand
CACGTGCTTTTGCGCTTTCAGAAACTTTCTGGAGCTCAAAAGAATTAAAAAACTGGGATAATTTTGTAGGTCGTGTTGAAAATCATTTCTCAAGATTTGATAATACTAACACAAATATTTCGAAAGCTGTTTTAGAACCTATTATCAATATTTATAATCAGGACGGACAAATAGTTTGCGAACTAAAAAATTCTATTCCAAATACCGAAATATTTTATACTATTGACAATACCTATCCTGTAAAATTTGGATTAAAATACAATGCCCCTTTTGCTATTCCAGAAGGTAATTTTAGTTTACAAACTCAAACTTTTAGAAACGGTAATCCTTTAGGAAGATCTTTAAAAGTTCACAGATCAGAATTAATAAAAAGGATTAAGGAGTAGTTAAATCTATTCCTAAATTAAGGCTTTAAGTACATTAATAACATAGTCAATCTCTTCTTTAGTATTGTAAATACTGAAAGAAAATCGAATAGATGGTTTTTGCAAATCAGCGTCACTAAGTAATTCGGCCAATACATGTGAAGATTGTGTGCTTCCGCTTTGACAAGCGCTCCCTTTTGAACAAGCTATTCCTTTTAAATCTAATTGAAATAACAGCATTGCAGATTTTTCAGCAGAAACAGGTAAACATACATTTACTAGTGTATAGGTGCTTTTTAATAAATCGCCCGATAAACCATTAAAGCTACTATTTGGCACTTCTTGTTGTAGTCTTGTTATAAAGTATTGTTTTAAATCTAAAACATAATTATGTTCAGTTTCAATATTGTTATACGCTAATCTTAAGGCTTCTTCAAGACCAGCTATATTATGAACACTTTCGGTGCCTGCTCTAATACCGCGTTCCTGTTCACCTCCAAAAATCAATGGTTTTAACCCAGAATTTTTTCTAATAAAGACAAATCCAACACCTTTAGGACCATGAAATTTATGGGCACTAGCTGCTAAAAAGTCAATAGGGATTTCCTGTAAATCTAGAGAAAAATGACCCACCGATTGAACCGTATCACTATGAAATAATGCCTTATATGTTTTACATAAATTAGCAACACGTTTAATATCTAAAAGATTACCAATTTCATTATTTACATGCATTAAACTCACTAAAGTTTTTGAATCATTAGCAAGTAATCTTTCTAAATGAGTATAATCAATTTGCCCACTTTTATCAATGTTAACATAACTTATTGTAATGTTATATTCCTTTTTAAGTTGCTCTGCCGTATGTAAAATAGCATGATGTTCAATTTTTGAAGTTATGATATGCGTAACTTTTAAATCTCTAACAACACTTCTTAATACTAAATTATCAGCTTCAGTCCCTCCTGAGGTAAACAAAATTTCGCCAGGAGACACATTTAAATAACTTGCAATGGTTTTTCTTGATTTTTCAATAAGTGCTTTTGACGCTCTACCGAAACTATGTGAAGAAGACGCATTACCATATTGCTGCTTCATTACCTGGGTCATAACAGCAATTACTTCCTCTCTTATTGGAGTTGTTGCGGCATTGTCTAAATAAATTTGATTCATTACAAAGTATTGAAAAACAAAAATACTTGAAATAAAATTATTATCAATATACTACGTTATAAATAACAATTCCATTATTTTTGTCAAAACACAAAACGGATGCGTCGTTCCTTATTAATTGTAATTATAATTAGTTTAGCTTCAACTTTTTCATGTAATGATGGAGATATCATAACCATTGCACTTGATTTTGATGATACTTTTGAGAGTTGTGGAAATTTAGTGTTTTTTAATACAAAAAATGATCCAGCCGAATCTTTATCTATTAAAATAACATCGCCGGCATTAACTTTAAATGATTTGCTTAAAGTTGGTGCAGACAAAACACTTACAACTACTAGAACCATTAATGGGACGAGTAACACCTTTAATTATAGAAGCTATGCAGATTTAGTTTCAAATTTGTTTTGTAATGATATACCTCCTTCAGACATTATAATTACAAATGATTTAGAAAGTACATCGGGTACTATTGTAATTACAACAAAGCTTACAGAGGATGACAATGACGGGATATTAGCTGCCCTAGAGGATATTAATGGCAATGGTGATTTAAATGATGATGACACGGATGGTGATGGTATTCCTAACTATTTAGATATTGATGATGATGGAGATAATATTTTAACTAGGGACGAAAAACCAGACCCTAATAAGACTGGTACCTTAAATGATGCACAGGATACGGATGGAGATGGCATTCCTGATTATTTAGATGCCGATGATGACGGTGATGGCACATTAACTCACGATGAAGAAAATTATTCTCAAGACCAAAATCCAGCCAACGATGTTACAAATAGTGATGTAGGTCCTGATTATTTAAACCCAGAGGTCTTTTCTCTGGTTCCGGCAACAGCTTATAGAGAACATACTATTTACCAAACATATGTGATTACCTTAGTAATCAACAATATTTCATTACCTAATCTTTCTCAGGATGTTTTTGATTTTGGAACCTTAAATAACAGTGCTTTATCTACTTCCAGAAAATTAACTCCAGATTTTTAGATATTAGGGGCTATGTTTTGAAAAATATAAACTTCTGTGGCGCCTAATCCATATTTTTGATAATTGGCATCATAAAATTTTACATTATTATATCTTCCAAACAGAAAGTCAAGCTCAATTTTTAAAACGCCTTCTCCAACACCATGAATAAAAACAATTTTTTGAATGCGCTTTTTAATCGCAAAATCCAATTGACGTTTGGCAGTATCTAGTTGTAAGGTAAGCATGTCATGGTTAGACATCCCTTTTGAAGAAGGAACTAATTGATGAATATGTAAATCAACTTCCATGGTTGGTTCATATCTATCTTTAGCTCGATTTACAGGTTTATTTTTTCTAATAGGTATTTCTTTTTCTGAAATTACGTCTCTAGCATTTAAATTAGAGAATACTTCTTGTTTAAACCCTTTATTAGGTTTGTTTAAAATAATTTCATTCATATCAAAATCCAGTAAAAAACCTTCATCGGTTTCTATTGAAACAGTATGATTATCAATTTTTTTAATAACCCCCGATAAATCTTCATCTAATACCAAAACAGGGTCGCCTATTTTAAATACCATAATTAATCATTTTTTAAACTATCATTTTCGTCTTCCTGGTCATTTTTAGAAGGTATTGTTTTAGAAATTCTATAAACTCCAATCATTAAAATCATAATTCCTCCGATTAAAATATATTGATTTTGACCTATACCAGATTTTGCATATATAGCAACAAT
>JAHEDS010000014.1:33713-39409 GCA_024641135.1 Flavobacteriales bacterium | reverse complement strand
CCTAAAGGTATTTCTTTAGATAACATTGCAAGAATGAACAGAGAATTAATGAAAGCTAATTGTAGTTAACATTTGTTAAGCGTCTTGATTATTTTAATGGCTAGTTTAGTCAAACTAAATTATGCGCTCCATGTTTAATAACCTTCGATTAGTTACTCTTCTTATTGTTTTATTTTATTCGTATAGTTTTAGTCAGACTGGACTGAAGCAGTATGACGATATAAAATATTTTAACGAAGAAGCCCTCCTTCAAAATATCAAGACCTTATCTTCTGATGCATTTGAAGGAAGAGGAACCGGGACCAGAGGAGCGAATAAAGCAAAAGACTATATAATAAATCAATTTCATGTTTTTAATGTGTTGCCTTTAAACACAACTTATGAACAGAAATTTTCTTTTAATTCGAAAAGAAAAACTTACAATGCAGCCAATATATTAGGGTGGGTAAAAGGAACGGAAAATCCTGATAAATATGTAGTTATAAGTGCTCATTATGACCATGAAGGCATTAAAAATGGTTTGATTTATAATGGTGCAGATGATGATGCTTCTGGTATAGCTGCCTTAATTAGTTTTGCTGAATATTTTAAAAATAATCCACCTAAACACTCGGTAATTTTAGCGGCTTTTGATGCTGAAGAGCTTGGTCTTGAGGGATCGGCATATTACGTAAACAATCCAATTGTCCCATTAAATAATATTGTGCTCAATTTGAATATGGATATGATTAGCCGAAGTGAAACCAATACATTATTTGTTGTAGGTACTAGGTTTAATGAAAATCTCAAAAAAATTTTTACAGATTATGAGCAATCAAAACTAGTAAGATTAGAATTGGGACATGATGGAAAAGATGGCCTCGAAGACTGGACAAATTCTTCAGATCACTCCTCATTTCATCTTAAAAGTGTTCCTTTTTTATACTTTGGAGTAGATGACCATGAAGATTACCACATGCCAACTGACGATTACAAAAATATTCATCCAGATTTTTATAAGGAATCTGTAAAGGTTATCATTTCAGTCTTTAATAAGATTGATGACTTAAAATTTTAAAAATAGGCCTTTAACTGAACAGTGCCTGTGTGAATAGTTTTACTGGTTTCAGTTTTTCTACCAAAGTAACTTAAATTTAAATCTAAAAACTTAGTAAGTTTTTTTTGTGCCAATAAACTCCAGGTAAAGTTTTTTCCTGGTTGCAGACCTTCTAGCATTTGATAAGCTACAGGAGCATTTGGATTTCCAATGAAGGCGTTAGAAAAATAATTAAATTCACCGTTAATGGCCCCTTTTTGATTGCTGGAAGCGGTAAAGGAAAGGCCGTATTTTTGCTGTTTTAAAGATTCTAAACCGCCAATAGTGTTATTAGTTGAGGCATATTGATAAAATATATCAAACCGGGTATTATCATTTAATAAATATGATAGTTTAGGATTGTAACGCTTTTTGTTGAAGTTATAATTTTTTGATGTATAATTTTCGCTCTCACTTTCTGTATTGTCAAAAGCAGTTAACAAATCAATCAGCCAGGATTCTTCAACTTTATGATTGAAATTTAATTGATGACTTTTTAAATTATTTTTAATAAACCCAATAGATAATACATTTTGCGATTTATTGGATAAATAGGTGTAAGAGGTTGTATAATGCTGCTTTCCACGATTAAAAAACAATACATTTCTTAAATTTAATTGTAATCCTAATTGATTATCGACATCTGCTTCAAAAGGATTAATATTAAAATTGCTACCATCACGTTTTATTTTTCTGTCAATTAAATAACTGGTTTGATTATAAAAATGAGCCCAAAAGTTTTCAGATTTATTTTCACTTACAGACCATTGCTGAGGATTTATAGTTAGAGTTTGGCTGAGTCTGTTTTGGTGAGTTTTGATAAAAACCTGATTTGGCAACAAAACCCGAATATACTTACCTTGATCTTGAAACTGAGCAATTTCAAACTCTTCCAATTCTTGAATTCCATTGTTGTTATAATCTATCCAGGTAAAAGTGCCTTGTCCTGGCTCTACTTCAACATAGGTAAAATCCTGTTGCGCTAAAGCTCCTGAATTGGTTTCAAAAACGGTATTCCATAGGACAAGCTGTTTAATAAATTTCTGGTTGTAAAGTATTCTTGAATTAATAGACTGCTCGTCATCTACATTTTGGTCTGTATTGTTAAGCGTTCTGTAATTAAAATATAATGATAGATTCGTATTGTTGTTTTGAATAAGTTTAGAGTCTAAATAAAAAGTATGGGATGTATTTACTTTTTGAAGTTGATTATTTCTTATGCTGTCATTTACCCTATTCTTATATCCAATTTCGGCAAATATTCTGGTACTGTCACCAACCCCATAAAATATGGTATACGATTTAAATTTTTGACTCAATGGGGTGAGCAATGCGGTGGATTTGTCTTTTTGCTCGTTATCTTCAATAGATAAATTGGTTCCCAACCAACTTTTACTCATGCTGAATGTTATTCGATTAGATGATCTTAAAAAAGTGGAGGTATTAATATTAGAATTGGCATTTAAAAAACTCGAAAATGAAACAATATTGAATTTGTTTAATAACAAGTTAAAGTTGGCAATATGTCTGTTTCCAATAAAGTTTTCTGAATAACCTAAATGTTCAAATTGATAAGAAGCAACACCTTTTTCTGGGTGAATTAATTGTAAACCAGTTGTAAAAAGTTCTTGATTGCCTAAAGGGTTTTCAATATTCCAGTCTCTTGCAAATTCAGCGGCATAAAGGCGTTCAATAGTTTTAAAATTCTTTTGAATATAATCAATATTAGCAAAAGTATTTAAGCTCCATAAGCTGTCATTTTTTATAATACTTTGTGATAATTTAAGTTTACTAGCAAAACCATCATTGTTATCATCATCGATGTTGGAAAATAAATTCAGATCATTTTTACTGCCTGCTAATTCAAAATCAATAGTTGTTTTTTCTGAAGGATTATAGCGCCCATTTATTATGGCCATTTGAAGTTTTTTTGGTGCCACGAGCTGAACAATTGGAGCGTATTTCCCTTGAGAAACCCCACCTACGGGCTCCACAAATTCATAAATATTACTAATTGCATTAATGCTACTTAAAACATAATCACCAAGATTATCGCCAACCAAACTAAAAGTAACACGGTACAATTCATCATCAGGATTATTGGAAAACACAAAAGCATCAAAACCGTTTATTAGCTCTTTTTTATATAAAATACGATTTTCACTATAAGTGTCTAAAACCTCGGAAGGAGCCACCATTAAAGAGGTGTTGTTTCCAGCATTTTTAAGTATATCAACCTGTTCTTCTGATAAATTTTGTTGAAGAGGTTGATTTTTAGCATCATTTTCAGAATATACAGAAACGCCAACAGATAATTTTTCGTTTTTAATGCGACCACCGCCATAAGCTACTAAGCGGGAATAATTGCGTTCACTGAACTGATAATCTACGGTAATACGCATTTCAGAAGTTATAGGAAAAGTGGAATTAAAAATGATTTCGCCAGCATTATAATCGATTATATAATCTCCATCTTCACCTCGTTTTGTGGCAACTCCATTAACATATACGGTTTCACTTCCCGAGACAATTAGCACATATAATTCCCCATTTTGACCTTGTAATTTGTAGGGACCTTGGTTACCTTCCTGAGCATTGAACTGACTGCGTGTGAATTGGCCCCTTACCAAAGCACCTGCTGCAAACAGATTCGTTTCCGAATCCTCTTTTTCTAAATTGACATTTACAAGCAATCCTTGTACGCGTTTAGAGAAATTACCAAAATAGGAGTTAGTATTTATTAAATCGATATCCCCGGCACGAACGTTCCATTTATCACTTTCAAGTTCAATAAAAACCTGGTCAAACTCATCGAGCCTTTGCGAATAGCCACTTTCTTGTAATGGAATATTAGCATCCTGTATAGACGCTCTGAGCGACACTTTATCATTTAGCTTTCCTGTAATTTGAAGATCTAATTCACTATTTAAAACCGAATTTTGGTTATTCCCAATAGTAACACCACGTGAAATACTTCCAGAAGTTGTTAACCCATCAAATGGGATAAAATTAGATTCCTGATTACTTTGAGACAATTTGTACAGTGTTTGGATATTATCATTATTATCAATGATAATTTTTTCGTCTAATTGCTTATAGGTTTTAGTTAAAAAATCTGGAAACCTCAAATAATTTATAATGACAGAATCGGTTTCAATTGGTTTTAAAAAGGTTAAAACTGCTTTAGGAAAATTTATGACATAATAAGAAGTATCAATAACAGTATTGTCTTTTCTTTTAATTATAAAATAATTTGAATTGATGCTGACACTATCTACGAGAATAGAATCTTTTACAACAACTTTTTTAGTTTTGTAATTTGAATTCTGATTTTGAGCTATAGCACATAAACCAAAAAAAAAGACAACAAGAAAGGTTTTAAATTTCATCTGATATTTAAACTAAAAATAGTTTAAAATATTTTGTTAATAGTTTTAGTTAAATGTGCTATAAAATAATAGTGTAAAAGTAACGCATTATTTATTTTAGCTAAAATTCTTATTCTATTACATGAAGATAATTTCGTATAACGTCAATGGTATCAGAGCAGCAATCAATAAAGGGTTTATAGATTGGTTAAAAAGCGCCAATCCAGATGTGATTTGCTTACAGGAAATAAAAGCCCTAAAAGAACAGTTGGATTTAGATTTGTTCGCAGAAGCTGGTTATAAATATAACTACTGGTTTAGTGCTCAAAAAAAGGGGTATAGCGGTGTTGCTATTTTAAGTAAAACGGAACCAAAACACATAGAATATGGTACGGGTATTGAATCTATGGATTTTGAAGGCAGGAATATAAGGGCCGATTTTGACGGCTTCTCAGTCATGAGTTTGTACTTGCCTTCTGGAACAAATGATGCCCGATTAGACCATAAATTGGAGTATATGGATATGTTTCAAGAGTATATTAATTCACTTAAAAAGCAGCTTCCTAAGTTAATTATTTGTGGTGATTATAATATTTGTCATGAAGAAATTGACATTCATAACCCGAAAGGATTAAGTAATACCTCCGGATTTTTACCTGTAGAACGTGAATGGATTGGAGGTTTTATAGGAAGTGGGTTTATTGATTCCTTTAGGCATTTAAACAAAGAACCTCATAACTATACATGGTGGAGTTATCGCGCAAATGCAAGGGCTAATAATAAAGGGTGGCGTTTAGATTATGCCATGGTTTCAAATCCTTTACAAGAAAAAATAAAAAGAGCCGTTATATTATCAAATGCAGTGCATAGCGATCACTGTCCCATATTAGTTGAAATAGAAAATTAAACAAAACAAAACTTAAAAAAATGATAAAAAAGCTTTCATTAGTATTTGTAATTGCAGTCTTTGCAGTCTCATGCGTGTCTCCAAAAGTATATAAAGAGTTAGAAAGTAAGTATACCAACTTAAAACAAGAAAACAGAAAACTTTCTGATGAAAATGAGGCCCTTTTAAGCGCTAAAACGGCTGCTGAAAACGAACTGAAACAGTTGCAATCTGCTTATGACGAAGCAATTGTTCAACGTGATAAATTTCAAAATGATTATAATGCTACAAAAGCATCTTTAGATAACTTAAAAGCCTCATACGACGCATTAGAAAAGAATAGTTCAGCTGCCATTGCTGCCAATTC
>JAHEDS010000014.1:25513-33613 GCA_024641135.1 Flavobacteriales bacterium | reverse complement strand
AAAAACAGGCGTATTGAAGTGATTTTGACTCCGAAATTGGATGAGCTATCAAAATTACTAAACGATAATTAATTATAAATCTTAATAATGAATTAAACCTTTCAGACTAAAAGAGTCTGAAAGGTTTTTTATCTTTAGACTTTTTAAAAACAGAAGATAAAAATCTATCTATGAAATATACTACATTACCAAATACCAATATAAAAGTCAGCAAAATTTGTTTAGGGACCATGACCTGGGGGAATCAAAATACCGAATCTGAAGGGCATGCACAAATGGATTATGCATTAGAAAATGGGGTTAATTTTTTTGATACGGCGGAAATGTATCCAGTACCTGCAAGTCCAGAAACACAAGGAAGTACCAGTAAAATTATAGGGTCCTGGTTTAAAAAAACAGGAAATAGAGAAAAAGTTGTATTAGCAAGTAAAATAGTTGGGCGCCCAAGTGATTATACAGCACATATTAGAACGACTCCTTTAGACTTAAACGCAATAAAAGCTTCTTTAGATGCTGAATTAAAGAGATTACAGACAGATTATATTGATTTATATCAAATACATTGGCCTGAGCGATTAACCAATACTTTTGGAGTAAGAGATTACAAACATAACCCTGATGATTCTTGGAAAGATAATTTCAGTGAAGTGCTTCATGGCTTGGATGAGATGATTAAAGCTGGAAAAATACGTCATGTAGGAATGTCAAATGAAAAAGCTTGGGGAGCAATGCGCTATATGGAAGAATCTAAAAACCATAATTTACCACGAATGATAACCATTCAAAATGCTTATTCATTAATAAACAGAGTTTTTGAAGGTGATATGGCAGAAGTGTCTTTAAGAGAGAATATAGGATTATTGGCGTATTCACCTATGGCTTTTGGTGTGCTTTCTGGTAAATACATAAAAGGAATTGCAAGTGATGATGCTAGATTAAAATTGTTCCCCAGATTTGCTAGATACAGTAGTGAGCAATCAACAGAAGCCACAAAGCGATATTTAAAAATCGCTGAAGATAATAATATGACTTTGGCACAAATGTCCTTAGCCTTTGTAAATCAGCAACCTTTTGTAACTAGCAATATTATTGGAGCGACAAAAATGGAGCAACTAAAGGAAAATATAGATAGTATCAACGTCACACTTAATAATGAAGTTTTGAAGCAAATTGAAGCAGTGCATGCGGCAATTCCTAATCCGGCACCTTAAAATTTAAAATTATATTTAATCAATGTATCACATAATTTGATAACCATATGAAATGGAAAGGAAGAAGACAAAGTTCAAATATTGAAGATCGACGAGGTCAAGGTAGTTCAGGAAAAGGAATAGGAGGCATTAATCCTTCATTATTAGGACCATTACTTAGATTACTTTTTTCAAAAGTAGGTCTTTTTATAGTTGGGTTATTTTTGGTAATATCTTTAATTCTGGGTAAAAACCCTCTTAGTTTAATAAGTAATCTTTTAAGCGGTGGATCATTTCAGACCGAATCATCTGTTCCTTATGTGTCTACCGCAAAAGATAAAGAATTAGCAGAGTTTAGCGCTACGGTTTTAGCAGATACAGAAGATGTTTGGAACAACCTTTTAGATAATTACAGAGAGCCAACATTAGTGCTTTTTACGGGATCCGTATCTTCTTCTTGTGGGTCTGCTTCTAGTGCTACAGGTCCATTCTATTGCCCAGGAGACGAAAAATTATATTTAGATTTAAGTTTTTTTGATGATATGGAGCGTCGTTTAAATGCGCCTGGAGATTTTGCTCAAGCGTATGTTATTGCTCATGAAGTAGGGCATCATATTCAAAAAATAATGGGAATAACAGATAAAATGAATCGATTAAGAGGGCAAGTAAGTCAGACGGAATACAATAAATATTCGGTAAGATTAGAGCTTCAAGCCGATTTTTTAGCTGGGGTATGGGCACATCATTCACAAAAAACCAAAAGTATTATTTTGGAAACGGGAGATTTAGAGGAGGCTTTAAATGCGGCAAATGCTATTGGTGACGACAGATTACAAAAGGAATCGAGTGGTAAAGTTGTTCCAGATTCATTTACCCATGGAACTTCTAAACAACGAATGAGATGGTTTAAAAAGGGATTTGATACTGGCGATTTATCACAAGGAGATACTTTTAGTGCGACTTCGTTATAAAGATTATTTCTAGATATATGGTTTCATAAACTTATAAAACAAAAAAGCCCAACTTATGTAAGTTGGGCTTTTTTAATTATTTAATTTGTTTACCATCTTTATCAAAAAAATGATATTCCAAATATGTGTAAGCATCTCTTGGTAAAACTTTAACCCATTTTTTGTGTTCAAAAAACCATTTTGAACGTAATGATGGAAAACCTTTTGTTAAAAAGGCTGCTATAAAAGGATGTGTGTTTAAAGTCAACTTTTTATAGTCTTTTTTTAATAATTGTTCCAGATCGTGATTAATTTTTTGTACCAATCCAATTGGTGCATCTACCTCTTCGCCATTTATAATGGCGTCTGGGTTTTCTTCACGAGTTTTAATATTCATTTCTGGACGTACTCGTTGTCTAGTAATTTGTATCAATCCGAATTTACTAGGGGGCAATATTTTATGCTTTGCTCTGTCATCCTTCATTTCATCACGAAGGAAATTGAAAAGCTGTTGCCTGTTTTCAGCACTTGTCATATCTATAAAATCTACTACTATAATACCACCCATATCACGTAAACGTAATTGGCGTGCAATTTCTGCAGCAGCAATCATATTAACTTCTAATGCTGTGTCCTCTTGGTTATTTGCTTTGTTTGAACGGTTACCGCTATTTACATCTATTACATGTAATGCTTCGGTGTGCTCTATAATTAAATAGGCACCTTTAGCCATTGAAACTGTTTTTCCAAAAGAGGTCTTTATCTGTCTTTCTATCCCGAATTTTTCAAAAATTGGGACATTTGATTGATATAATTTAACTATTGATTCTTTGTTGGGTGCAATTTCTTGCACATAATCTTTAATTTGATAATAAAGCGCTTCATCATCAACATGAATACTCGTAAAAGTGTCGTTAAATATGTCTCGTAACATAGACGAGGCCTTATTCATTTCTCCTAATACTTTACTTGGATGATTGGCTTTATGTAGCTTTTTACACATTGCAGTCCAACGACTAAGCAAATTCTGTAAATCTTTATCTAGTTCGGCTACTTTTTTGCCTTCTGCTACCGTACGAACAATAATTCCAAAACCTTGTGGTGTGATACTTTTCACTAATCGTTTTAATCGGTCCTTTTCTTCCTTGCTTTCTATTTTTTGAGAAATAGAAATACGGTCGGAAAAAGGAACCAAAACAATATATCTACCAGCTATAGATAACTCAGAACTAATTCTGGGACCTTTAGTTGATATGGGTTCTTTTACTATTTGGACTAATAGCGATTGATTTGATTTTAAAACGTCAGCAACGCTGCCGTCCTTATCAATATCTTTTTCAAATGGGAAATTCTTTAAAGAAAAATCTTTTAGTTTACCTGTGCTTACACGTTTTGTGAATTTTAAAAGTGAAGGTAGTTTTGGACCTAAATCATGATAATGCAAAAACGCATCTTTTTCATAACCTACATTAACAAATGCAGCATTTAGTCCAGGAACGGCTTTTCTAATTTTGGCTATAAACACATCACCAACCGAAAAGTCGTTACTCTCTTCATCTTTCTGTAATTCAATAAGTTTTCCATCTTTTAATAAGGCAAAATCAACATCTTCTGAACTAGATCGAATAATCAATTCTTTATCCATTAAGTTAATTTTTATCCATACAATTAAGTACAGATGGATTATACATTATTTTCACAGGATTTTTAATCTCCGTGGAGCTCAAAAAACACAATACGTGTTTAAAATTTTAATGAACTCATTTCAAAGAACGTTTTTTAACGACCAAAAAAAAGTAGCTTATAAAACTACTTTTTATGGTTTATTTTTTCTTTTTGTGACGATTTGCACGAGCACGTTTTTTACGTTTGTGCGTTGCAACCTTATGTCTCTTACGTTTTTTACCGCTTGGCATAAATTTTCTTTTTTAAATTAATATTTAATTATAATGTTTTACTTAACGTCTACATTAGTTTTTACGCCTTCAACAAAAACTTTTGCTGGCTTAAAGGAAGGAATATTGTGCGCAGGAATTTTAATTGTAGTGTTTTTTGAAATGTTTCTACCAGTTTTTTCTGCTCTTGTTTTGATGATGAAGCTACCAAATCCTCTCAAGTACACATTGTCTCCACTTTCTAATGAAGTTTTTACCTCATCCATAAATGATTCAACAGTTGCTTGAACATCACCTTTTTCTATTCCTAATTTTTCAGAAATTTTTGCTACTAAATCAGCCTTAGTCATTTTTAATATTTTATTTTAGTTACTATATAAATTTAAAGGGATGCAAATATAGGAATTTAAAATTCAATATTTCAAACCTAATTCATTAAAATTTAAGATTATAAACGTTTATTTTTGCGCTTCGTATAAATTCAATAATGATATTTTCAAAAATATTAAATCACTGGTATTCAAAGAACAAAAGAGACCTTCCCTGGAGAGAAACCAAAAACCCATATCATATTTGGCTCTCTGAAATAATATTACAGCAAACTCAAGTAAAGCAGGGGCTCCCTTATTATACTACATTTATTAAAGAATTTCCTACTGTTTTTGATTTAGCTAAAGCAGAAGAGGGGCAGGTTTTAAAATTATGGCAGGGGTTAGGATATTACTCAAGGGCTAGAAATTTGCATGCAACCGCCAAATATATAGTTGCAGATTTAAATGGAAAGTTCCCAAATAATTATAACGCATTATTAAAACTAAAAGGAGTTGGAGATTATACAGCAAGTGCTATTGCTTCCATTTGTTATAATGAGGAGGCTGCTGTAGTTGATGGAAATGTTTATAGAGTGCTATCTAGATATTTTGGGATAAATACTCCTATTAATACATCTAAAGGATTCAAAGAATTTAAACAACTTGCACAGGAATTAATTGACACTCAAAATCCGTCTGAACATAACCAAGCGATAATGGAGTTTGGTGCAACACAATGCAAGCCTCAAAATCCACTTTGTAATAGCTGTCCGTTTCAAACTAGTTGTGTGGCTTTAGAAAAGAAAATTATTAATGAATTACCAGTTAAAAATAAACTGAATAAAGTATCGAAGAAATTTTTCAATTTTATAGTTATTCTTTCAAAGAATGATAAAACAGTTTTGGAGAAACGAAAAGGGAAAGGTATATGGGAAAACCTTTATCAGTTCCCATTAATTGAAAGTAAAAAGGAATTAAATTATGAAGAATTCTATACTGAATTGCAAAAGTCAAATCTTTTAAAAAACGCTACTTTTGAATGTTTTTTATACAATCATGATGAGATAATTCATAAATTATCTCATCAACATTTATATACCAAGTTTTGGATTGTTAACATAGATGAAATGATGTTGGATGGAATTTATGTAAAAGACATTCATAATTATCCTGTACCTGTATTAATTAGCAATTTTATTAATGATTTTAATTTTTAGCGGATTGGTTAGAAAATGACATTTTTTTATTAATTTTAAAAAAATGACCAGTAAATAATTAATTTTGCGTTTTAAATAGTATAAAAAATATGTCAGGAACATTAAATAAAGTAATGTTAATTGGTCATTTAGGTGATGAGGTTAAAATGCATTATTTTGAAGGGGGTGGTTGTGTAGGAAGATTTCCTTTAGCGACTAACGAAACCTATGTCAGTAAGCAAACCAATGAACGCGTAACAAATACAGAATGGCATAACATAGTAGTTAGAAATAAAGCTGCTGAAATTTGTGAAAAATATTTGAGCAAAGGTGATAGGATTTATGTTGAAGGTAGGATAAAAACAAGAAAATGGCAGGATGAAAATGGTAACGAACGCTACTCTACAGAAATTCAATGTACAGACTTTACATTTTTAACTACTAAAAATGAGAGTGAAGGGCAAGCTTCTAGTAAGACGGAACCTAAAAAATCAATTGATAATCAACAAATGGCTAATGAGCCTACTGGAGAAGAGGATGATGACCTTCCATTCTGATTGTTTAACTAATACTGTGATATTTGGATTCTGATCCCTCGAGTTTTAAAGCATTATTTTTAACAATTGATCCTTCAATTGTAACTGGAATTGCACTTTTATTTTTGTTATTATTTTTTTCAGCCCTCATTTCGGGTGCTGAAGTAGCTTTTTTTTCACTTAGCAGGACAGATATAGATGAAGGCTTGGAACAAAAATCTAAGCGAATGCAGATTATTTCAAAACTTTTAGAGCGCCCTAAAAAATTGCTTGCCACCATTTTGGTAGCAAACAACTTCATTAACATAGCAATCGTTATTCTTTTTGCTTATCTAGGAGAATTTATGTTTGAAGGAATGACATCAACAATAATTAGATTTATCGTAGAAGTGGTTATTGTTACTTTCCTAATTTTATTATTTGGTGAAATTCTTCCAAAAATATATGCAAATAGAAATAAAGTAAAGTTTGCAACATTTATGGCTTATCCCTTAAAAGTCTTAGATGTTTTATTGTCACCATTAAGTTTGCCAATGCGCAGTATTACAATTGCTATACATAATAAATTAGGTAAGCAAAAATCTAATTTAAGTGTAGATCAGCTATCACAGGCATTGCAACTTACAAGTGAAGATGACACTACGAGAGAGGAACAAAAAATATTGGAAGGAATTGTATCTTTTGGAAATACAGATACAAAACAAGTTATGCGTCCTCGAATAGATATTTTTGCTTTAAGTGTTGATCAAAAATATACCGAAATAATGGAGGAAATTGTGGAAAATGGATATTCCCGCATTCCTGTTTTTAGAGAGAATATTGATAAAATTGAAGGAATATTATATGTGAAGGATTTATTGCCATACATAGACAGAAAACAATTTGACTGGACAACCTTGTTGCGTGAACCTTTTTTTGTGCCTGAAAACAAAAAACTGGATGATTTAATGGCTGAGTTTCAAGAGAAGAAAGTGCATCTTGCAGTAGTTGTAGATGAGTATGGCGGGACTTCTGGTTTGATTTCTTTGGAAGATATTATTGAAGAAATTGTTGGTGATATTAGTGATGAATTTGATGATGAAGATCTGAAATATTCAAAATTAGATGACCATAATTTTGTGTTTGAAGGAAAAACAGCTCTTAAAGATTTTTATAAAATCATTAAGGTTGAAGATGAAATAGCTTTTGAAGAAAATAAAGGCGAAGCAGAAACTGTTGCAGGATTTGTTTTAGAGATTTCTAAAAATTTTCCTAAGTTAAATAGTAAAATTAATTTCAAGAGTTACATCTTTACCATAGAAGCTCTTGACAAAAAGCGTATCAAGTTTGTAAAATTTACAAAAACCGAATGAAACAGTTTTATTATTTAGTTCTTATTTTATTTTTATGTTTGGCTTGTAAAGACGAGGTTGTTCCTAAACCTAAAGGGTATTTGCGTTTAGAATACCCAGAAGCTAATTACGTGAAAACTGAAGTGGGTCAGGTGCCTTTTTCTTTTGAAGCCAATACTTTGGCAAATAAAATTAATTCAAAAAAACTTTTAAGCACCACAGAAAGCTACGCTATTAACGTTGAATATTCATCCTTAAAAGGGACTATTTATTTAACTTATAAATCGATTAATAACAGTGAAAAAAATTTAGTTGATTTTTTAAGAGATGCTCAAAATTTTACGCAGAAACATACTAATAAAGCTGATGAAATAAAAGAGACAGAATATAGTAATAAGCAAAATAAAGTATATGGAATGTTTTATGAGGTTGGTGGAAATGCGGCTTCACAATCGCAATTCTATGTTACAGATAGTACAGAACATTTCGTGACAGGCTCCTTATATTTTTATGCAAAACCAAATTACGATTCAATATTACCGGCAGCAAAATATTTAGAGAAAGACATTAGGCGAATAATGGAAACGGTTAAGTGGAAATAAAAAAAAGCTTCTTAATTTTAAGAAGCTTTTTAATTGCATTATAATTTAATTTATGCTTTAGATTTATTTGCACAACAAGGTTTTTGGCA
>JAHEDS010000014.1:2722-25413 GCA_024641135.1 Flavobacteriales bacterium | reverse complement strand
TCTTTAGCACATGCCATTTTCTCTGCTTCTGTTTTATTGGCACATTTGGCCTTACAGGCTTCTGTTTTAGCTTTACATTCTGGACAATCTTTTTTAGTGCAGTCTGGTTTGCATTTTGCAGAACATTCTTTTTTATCCGTATTAAAAGAATTAACAGTTTTCATGTCGCTTACTTTATATACATCAGATACTTTAGTAACCGTTTCCTCTAATGAGGCTGGAGTAACTTTATCTTCATTATATTCAACCATGGCTAGTTTACGGTCAAAATCAACTGTTGCAGATTTCACCCCTTCCATTCCGGAAATTTTCTTTTCAATGGTTTTTGCACATCCAATAGCGCAAGTCATACCTTCAATTGTAAATTCTGCTTTGGCATAAGTAGCATTTGGATCCGCTTCATTTGTAGCTTGTATGGCATTTTCAACTTCAACTGTTTTAACTTCGGGATTTGTTTCATTTTTACAGCTAAATGATATGAGAGTTAAAACTAAAATTACGATAGTGTTTTTAATAGAATTCATGCTTTATAAGGTTTATAAAAATTTTTACAAAAGTACGAAATATTGTTCGTTTTTATAAGGCGTATTGCATTCATTTTCTTCTAAATAAAAAAAATCCGAAGTAATAAACTTCGGATTTTTTTAATATGGTTAACGATGGTTATTTTAATCAAAATCGGCCTCAGTTACACCTGTATTTATTTCAATACTTTTAATATCAAATGGAATAACTTGTGGCCCAGCAGTTACTTTCATAGAATAAGGAAATTGAATACCTTCAACTTCGGTATAATTACTATAATCAACAATAGAAGTTATTTCTTGTCCTTGTGTTTTGTTAGTGCTTTCAGCACGGGTTAACAATCCGGTTTTTAAATTATAAAACCTGTAAGAAGCCTTTTCGCCGTTGATTACTTTTAATTTGTAAACGTCTTCGCCTTCAATGGTGGTTAAACTTTCTAAACTTAAGTTAGAGGCCTCATAATATAATTCTGGGAAAATAGATATTTCACCTTTTTTTTGTGCAATTTCATCAGCAGTCATTTCTCTTTTTTGACCTTGTTGTTCAGCATAGCCAGTTTCACCATTCCACTTTTGTTTAATCATTACTCCCATGCCTTCAGCACTCAATTCCATGGACTCTTTATTTGGAGTCATTCCTTTTAATTCTGCATTAATTGGAAAAGGAGCCAAACCACTAATGGTCGCTTTGGTTAAAGTTGATTTTACCGTCATTGCTTTTTCTTTTCCACCAATTGCATTTAAATAATTATCAATTACAGTTTGTGCAGTAACTCCTGCTGGTATTGGTTTTGAAAACTCTGGTTTTTCAGTGGCGTTAGCATATTTATCGTAATATTTAATTGGTATTCCTGTTTTTTCAAGATTATCTAAAACATCACTTCCTTTACCTACAACAACTACTCTTGCATTTTCTAATTTAAAATACTTATTAGCGACACGCTGCACATCTTCTACAGATACTTTATTAATATTTTCTAAATAATTAGTATAAAAATCTTCTGGTAAATTATTAAGCTTAATATTTAGCGCATAATTGGCTATGGTCTGTGGACGCTCTAAAGCCATTACAAAATTACCTATATATTTGGCTTTAGCATCTTTTAAAGTCTGGGGATTTACAGGTTCAGTTCTAATACGTTTTATCTCTTTTAAGAATTCAACAACGGCACTATCTGTTACTGCATTACGTACTTTTGCACTGGCATTAAAACGAGATACACCATATCTGTCAGCTCCTAAACTGGAATAGGCGCCATAAGTATAACCCTTGTCTTCTCGCAAGTTTTTAAATAAGTAACCTTCACCACCACCACCAAGGATATTATTAGCCATTAATGCCGCAAAATAATCACTTTCGTTTTGTTTTAAATCTACATTATTAGTTACAGAAATATTTGATTGTACTGCATTTGGCATATCAACAAAATTAATCTCGGTAGTTGCTACATTTGCAGGTAATACTGGAGCAGGTAAATCTTGTAAATCTGCTTTTTGCCATTTACCAAAGTATTTTTTAATCTGATTCTTGACAGTTTTAGTATCAATATCCCCAACAACAACTATATAGGCATTGTTAGGAGCAAAGCGCATTTTATAAAAATCTAATACATCTTGAAACGTAACGTTATTTACAGTCTCTTTAGTAACAAACTCCCCATAAGCATGGTTTTTACCGTAAGCCAGCGCACTAACTACGCGACCTGCAGCTGCGTCAACACTTTTTTCGTCAGCTTTTAAACCTTCTAGTAATTTCTCTTTTTCTTTATCAAACTCCTCTTTTGTGAGTAAAGGATTGACTGTAGCATCAGCCATTAATTCAATTATTCGGTCTGAATATTTTGATAATGAACTTGCAAATCCACCACTTGAACTAAAATTTATGTTGGCACCAAGAAAATCAACTTCTTCATTAAAGGCATCTTTAGAAATATTTTTTGTTCCATTTCCTAACATTGAGGACAATAAATTTAATACTCCTGCTTTTTCTCCTTCAACTACCGGTTTGTTCTCTATACTTAACTGGTAAGAGACTCTAGGAAGTTTATTGTTTTCTACAACCATTACTGTAATTCCATTTTTTAACTGAAATTCATCTGGTTTTTCCAATGAAATTTTAGGTTCAGGTCCTGGTGCAGGCATTTGAGACCTATCTATTTGTGCGTTTACACCTAAAGTTAATAATGCAACACTTATAAAGGTCGTTATTTTTAATTTTATTGTCTTCATCTTATTGTTCATCTTTTTTAGGTAAATACTGAATCTCTACGCGTTGATTAGGGCTTAAATATTTTTTAGCAACTTCTTTAATCTCCTCTCTTGTTATAGATCTGTATAAATCTAATTGTGTGTTTATTAAATTTACATCTCCATATAACAGATAATAGGTTGCTAAAGAACTCGCGATGCCAGCTACACTAGAATTAGAATTTACAAACTGATTTTCGAATTGATTAAGCAGTTTTTGGTAATCACGTTCAGAAATTAATTCGTTTTGCATTTTTAATATCTCTTCGTCGATTTCTCCAAGTAATGTATCTAAAGGAACATCACCTAATGGTAAGGCAAATAAGGCGAAAATATTATAATCTACTTGCCCTAAGTTTACTGCTTGAACTCCTAAAGCCTGTTTTTGCTCATCAATTAGTTTTTTATATAAAATTGAGCTTTTTCCATCACTTAAATATGTAGAAATCATATCCAAAACGTAAGCATCTCTTGTAGCTTGTCCAGGCAATCTATAAGCAGCGATAATTGCAGGGATTTGAATATTTTTATCGTATTTTTCAGCTTTAATAGTTTCGGTAATCGGTTGCTCTTCTGGGAAATTGCGAACCACATCGGGCCCACGTTTCACTTCACTAAAATATTCTTTTACTAATGTTTTGGTTTTTTCCTTGTCAATATCACCTGCAACAATTAAAACAGCATTATTTGGTACGTAATACGTATTAAAATAAGCATTAAATTCATCTAAAGTGGCAGCATCTAAGTGCTCCATCTTGCCAATATTTTCATCTTTATATGGGTGTGCTTTAAAAAGATTTTCTCCAATAGCACTTAAAATTTGTCCGTAAGGTCTGTTATCATAGCTTTGGCGTCTTTCTTCTTTGACTACCTCATTTTGAGTATCTACTCCTACTTGATCGATAACAGGGTGTAACATTCGTTCAGATTCTAACCAGAGGCCTAATTCTGTTTTGTTTGAAGGAAAGATTTCGTAATAGTAAGTTCTATCCTGTGAAGTATTTGCATTAAAAGTTCCTCCATTAGCAGGAATAATTTTCATAAATTCTCCGCGGCCTATATTTTCTGAACCTTCAAATAGTAAATGTTCAAAAAAGTGGGCAAATCCAGTACGTTCTCTATTTCCATCTTTTCCTCCAACATCATACATCACAGACGTAATAACAACTGGGGCGGTATTGTCTTGATGTAAGATAACATGTAATCCGTTGTCTAAATCAAATTCTTCAAATTCAACCTTTTGAGCATTTGCTAAAAAAGCGCATAACATCAAAAAAGCTAAAGGGAATAAGTGTTTTTTCATTTTAAGTTTTTTAATTAGTTTTTTATTAATGTAAGTAAGTTTTTAACTTGATTTGTTACAAACCTGTTTAAAAATAACAAATAAAATTCCTACAATCTTGAGATTCTTCAATTTTAACACTTTAACATTCAATTATAAGGATTTAAATTTTTAGCTATTAATTTTTTAAAAACAACCATAAAATTCTTTAAAAAAAACAAAACGTTTGTAAATTAATTTATTAGCAGTATATTTGCACTCATTTTTAAATAAATTAATTAATAAAACGTTACGCTATGTACGCAATTGTAGAGATAGCAGGGCAACAATTTAAAGTTGTAAAAGACCAGAAAGTTTTTGTTCACCGTTTACAAACAGAAGAAGGAAAGCAAGTAGCTTTTGATAATGTTCTTCTTATTGGTGATGGTGATAAAGTGACTGTAGGCGCCCCAGCTATAGACGGAGCTCAAATAGGAGCAAAAGTCTTAAAGCACCTAAAAGGTGATAAAGTTATAGTTTTCAAAAAGAAAAGACGTAAAGGCTATAGAGTAAAAAATGGCCACCGTCAAGCTTTAACTGAAATTATTATTGAAAGTATTGCTGCTTCGGGAGCTAAAAAAGTTGCCAAAGTTGAAAAAGAAGTAGTTGCAAAAGCTGCTCCTGTAAAAGCAACTAAAAAAGCAGAACCAAAAGTGGAGGTTGCTGCACCAAAAAAAGAGTCTAAACCAGCTGCACCAAAAGCAAAAGCTACTAAAGATTTAAGCACCTTAACTGTTGCTGAATTAAAAGAAATGGCTAAAGCTAAAGGAATTGAAGGAATTTCTTCAATGAAAAAAGCTGATTTAATTGCTGCTTTAAGTTAATTTTAAAAATAAAATCGAAATAAAATGGCACATAAAAAAGGAGTCGGAAGTTCGAAAAACGGTAGAGAATCAGAATCAAAACGCTTAGGTGTAAAGATTTTTGGTGGTCAAGCTGCTATTGCAGGAAACATTATCGTTAGACAAAGAGGAAATACGCATCATCCAGGTGAAAATGTATATTCTTCAAAAGATCATACATTACACGCACAAGTTGATGGCGTTGTAAAATTTACAAAGAAAAAAGATAACAAATCTTATGTTTCTATTGAGCCTTTTGAAGCTTAAGAAATAAATTTCTTTAAAAAAATTAAACCCTTTCTGTTATAGAAAGGGTTTTTTTATGAGTAAATATTTTTTTATTTAAGTATTAAGCATTAAAAAGCCCTTACATTGTTTGTAAGGGCTTTTAATATTTATAAAGATTACTTTAATATCTATAATACTCCGGTTTAAATGGGCCCTCAACGGTAACTCCTATATAATCGGCTTGTTCTTTATTTAATTCTGTAAGTTCTACCCCAATTTTTTCTAAATGTAATTTGGCTACTTTTTCATCTAAATGCTTAGGTAACATATATACTTCATTTCCATAAGCATCACTATTTGTCCACAATTCAATTTGAGCCAACGTTTGGTTTGTAAATGAATTACTCATTACAAAACTAGGGTGACCAGTAGCACAACCTAAATTTACTAATCGACCTTCTGCAAGGATGATAATGTCTTTACCATTAATAGTATATTTATCAACTTGTGGTTTAATAGTGTTTTTTGTGTGACCGTGGTTTTTCTTTAACCAAGCCATATCAATTTCATTATCAAAATGGCCAATGTTACAAATGATAGTTTTGTCTTTTACAGCTTCAAAGTGCTCACCACGTACTATATCTTTATTTCCTGTAGTTGTAATAACTATATCTGCATTTCCAATAACAGTTTCTAAACGTTTTACTTCAAACCCATCCATAGCAGCCTGTAAAGCACAAATAGGATCTATTTCTGTAACCGTCACAATACTTCCGGCTCCTTTAAAAGACGCAGCAGTACCTTTACCAACATCACCATAGCCGCAAACAACCACACGTTTTCCTGCAAGCATAACATCTGTAGCTCTTCTTATTGCATCTACAGCACTTTCTCTACAGCCATATTTATTATCAAATTTGCTTTTTGTAACAGAGTCATTAACATTAATAGCAGGCATTGGTAATGTACCAGCTTTCATTCTTTCATATAATCTGTGAACACCAGTAGTAGTTTCTTCGCTTAAACCTTTAATATTTGAAACCAACTCTGGATAGCGATCTAAAACCATATTTGTTAAATCTCCACCATCATCTAAAATCATGTTAAGTGGTTTTCTGTCTTCACCGAAAAAGAGCGTTTGCTCAATACACCAGTCAAATTCTTCCTCAGTCATGTCTTTCCAAGCGTAAACCGAAGTTCCCGCTGCGGCAATGGCTGCGGCTGCTTGATCCTGAGTTGAGAATATATTACATGAACTCCAAGTTACTTCAGCACCAAGGGCTTGTAAGGTTTCAATCAATACTGCTGTTTGAATAGTCATGTGTAAACAACCTGCAATTCTTGCTCCTTTAAGAGGTTGTGAATTTTTATATTCTTCACGAAGACTCATTAATCCTGGCATTTCCGCTTCTGCTAATTCAATTTCTTTTCTACCCCAAGAGGCCAGAGAGATATCTTTTACCTTATTAGGAATGTAAGCAACTGTTTTTGTATTCATATTAGTATATTTGTATTTCAAAAATTTGTCTGCAAAGATAACTAATAACTTTCAGAATACTAAATGCCTCTTTACAAATCCATTACTCCAAATTCACAAACTACTGTTAAAATCTGGAAGATTACCGAATCTTATGATGATTTATTCAATTCCATCATATTGAAACCAGGAAATTCAGATCGCGTTTTAGCGATGAAGAGTGAACTGCACCAACGAGGTTTTTTAAGTGTAAGACATATTTTGAAAGAGTTTGGTTATCAGGATTCAGATTTGTATTACGATAAAAATGGGAAACCACATTTAAATGATGGCAAACATATTTCGATTACTCACTCCTACACCTTTTCTGCGGTTATTATAAGTGAAAACGTTGTTGGGATTGATATTGAAAAACAACGTGATAAAATAACTATGATTGCTCATAAATTTATTGATTATGAGTTTGAATATTTAAGTTTTGAAGAGAGTGATTATATTAAAAAGTTGACAGTTATATGGTGTATAAAAGAATCATTGTATAAATTATTTGCAACGCCCGGACTAAGTTTTAAAGAACACTGTTTGGTAATTCCTTTTGCTATACATGATGAGTCTACAGTTGCTTGGATTGATTATGAAAATAAAAAATACCGCTACAGTTTAAACTTTTTAGAGTTTGAAGGCTTTACTTGTGCTTATGCCCTTGAGTAAATGACAAAAATCTATAACAACATATTGACAGCAATAAAAAATAGCGATAAACTTTTTGCTGTATTGATAGATCCCGAAAAGATATCATTGAAGAACGTTTCTGGGTTTATGGACAAAGTTAATCGCTCAATTGCTACCCATATTTTTGTAGGAGGTAGTACTGTTGATGAAAATCAAACAGATATAATTATTAAAGAGATTAAAAAGGCTACATCATTGCCGGTGGTTTTATTTCCTGGTGATATTACACAAATATCAAATAAAGCAGATGCTCTTTTATTTTTGTCGTTAATTTCAGGAAGAAATGCCGAATATCTTATAAGTAAACATGTAAAAGCTGTAGCTAAATTAAGAAACACAAACTTAGAAGTTATTCCAACCGGATATATTCTCATTGAAAATGGCAAACAAACTTCAGTTGAGCGGGTAACAGAGACCAAACCTCTTTCAAGAAGCAATCTTAACCAAATAATTGATACAGCAAGAGCTGGAGAATTATTAGGGATGAAACTAATTTATTTGGAAGCAGGAAGTGGTGCATTGGAACCTATAACTCCTGAAATTATAAGCGCCGTTAAAAAGGAAATAAATATTCCTCTAATTGTTGGCGGAGGTATAAGAAGTATTAATCAATTGGAAAAAGCCTATATATCGGGAGCAGATTTAGTAGTAATTGGGACGGCTTTTGAAGAAGATGATTCCTTTTTTGATCAATTAAAAAATTAAGAATTTTGAATCAATTAGTAGACTTTCTATTTGAACCATATAAAACAGCCACCACTTTAAATATTATTTTGGAGTTTATAGCTGCGTTATTTGGGGTTATAAGTGTCTTGTATGCCAAGAGAGAAAACATATTGGTTTATCCTACAGGAATAATTAGCACAGCTATATATGTGTACTTATTATCTCAATGGAATTTATACGGTGATTTAATCATTAATATTTACTATACCTTAATGAGTATTTTTGGCTGGTATATGTGGAGTAAGATAATAGACGATAAAAAGAATCATATTCCAATTTCCAGAACCAACCTAATAGATAAATTAAAGGCTTTTGGTATATTTTTATTTACGTCAGTTTTTGTAATTATAGTTTACAGATACTATAACGTAATGCCAAACAGTTTAAATTTTATGGAAAGTTTGGATTATGCATTTGCTAATTTAACTTCTGGGAATTTGGAACAATTTAGGTTGGCAACACCTTATATAGACACATTTACCACTGGAATATTTTTTGCTGCTATGTGGCTCATGGCTTTGAAAAAAATTGAGAATTGGACTTTTTGGATTATGGGTAATATAGCCTCCATTCCGCTGTATTTTGTGAAAGGTTATGGTTTTACAGGCATTCAATATTTAATATTTTTAATTCTGGCAATACAAGCATATAAACAATGGAAGAAAACCTTAAACAACAACCTGCAGACTGTATTAAAGTAGTTTTGTTCGGTCCTGAATCGACTGGAAAAACAACCTTATCTATAAATTTAGCCAGACACTATCATTCTGTTTGGGTGCCAGAATATGCCAGAGAATATCTTCAAAATAAATGGAATGAAGAGCGTAAAACCTGCGAGCCAGAAGATTTACTTCCAATTGCAATAGGCCAAATGAATTTAGAAAATAAACTCTCAAAAAAAACCGACAATGTTTTAATTTGTGATACAGATTTATTGGAAACCAAAGTCTATTCTGAAACGTATTATACGGGTTCATGCGATCCGAAATTAGAGAAATACGCCTTAGAAAACACTTATGATTTGTATTTTTTAACGTATATTGATACACCTTGGGAAGCTGATGATTTACGAGATAAACCTCATGAAAGAGAGCGCATGTTTAAAGCGTTTGAAGATGCTTTAATTAAATATAAAAGGCCATATGTTTTGTTAAAGGGAAGTAAAAGAGAACGATTAGATTTGGCGGTGAAGCATATAGATGAAATTCTTAAAAATAAAAATTAATGTTTTCTGAAAAAGACATCAAAGAAATTAATAGTCACGGATTAACTGTTGAGCAAATAAAAGCTCAAATAGCACAAATTAAATCGGGAATGGCTTTTTCAAAATTAAAAGAAGCCGCGACTGTTGGGAAGGGTATTCTAAAATTAGAAACCTCTCAAGAAAACTATTTTATTGATTTGTTTGATAAAAGACGCAAGAATCTTGCGGTTATAAAATTTGTGCCTGCATCTGGGGCTGCAACTAGAATGTTTAAGTTTTTATTTGAGTTTTTAAATAATTATAAAATTTCAGATGGAGATTTAAAGGAGTATATTATAAAATCTAACAATAAAGAACTATCTGTATTTTTAGAAACTTTAGAAAAATTACCATTTTTTGAAGAAGTAGTGCATAGAACGCATGAACTGATTGATAATTTTAACGATTTAACTTTTGAGGAAGAAAGGTTAGAGTTTGTAAAAACAATGTTGGATACAGACCGATTAAATTATAGTTTCTTTCCAAAAGGCTTGTTGGCATTTCATAAATATAAAACAAGGGTTTCTACTGCCTTTGAAGAACATTTTTTTGAAGCTGCATTTTATGCTTCTTCTCAAAAAGTAGCTAATTTGCATTTTACTGTTTCAGAAGAACATAATGAGAAATTTAAGCAGGAGCTGTTTTATATTGAAGAGGACATTGAAACTGAAACCGGCCATACCTTTAACACGTCATTTTCACATCAGAAAAAATCGACTGATACGATTGCATTAACACTAAATAACGAGCTATATAAAGACCCAGATGGGTCCATATTATTTAGACCATCTGGACATGGTGCGTTATTAGCCAATCTAAACGATTTAGATTATGATGTTATTTTTATAAAAAACATTGACAACGTAGTTGTTAAAGAGCAACACGAAAATATATCTAAGTACAAAAAAATGCTGGCGGGCATTTTATTAGAGTTACAGGAAAATGCATTTAAGTATTTGCATCAATTAAAAAACAAAACTATTAATGAGAATAAACTCAGGGAAATAAAAGCATTTTTAATTGAAAAGTTAAATGCTATTATCGATTCAAATTTTGAAAGCTTAAGTGCAGAATCTAAAAGGAACTATTTGGAAAGTTTACTAAATCGTCCAATTCGAGTTTGTGGAATGGTTAAAAATGAGGGGGAACCTGGTGGCGGACCATTTTGGGTAGAAGATTCAAACGGTAATATTTCTTTACAAATTGTTGAATCTGCCCAGGTAGACATAAACAATCCGAATCAATTAAAAATTCTAAAAAACGCAACACATTTTAATCCAGTTGATATTGTTTGTGGTGTTAGGGATTATCATGGAAAAGCATTCAATCTCACTAAATATGTCGATTATAATGCTGCTTTTATTACCTTAAAAAATCATGCGGGAACAGAAATTAAAGCTTTGGAACTTCCTGGTTTATGGAATGGTAGTATGTCAAACTGGAATACCATTTTTGTTGAAGTGCCGTTAAGTACATTTAATCCGGTAAAAACAGTAAACGATCTTTTAAGAAGTGCACATCAAGCCTAATAATGTTTAGTGAAGACGCTTTAATTTCAGAACTTAACTTCAAAGCCATTAGAAGTTCTGGTAGTGGTGGACAAAATGTAAATAAAGTAGCTTCAAAAGTTGAATTAACTTTTAATTTGTTAGAGTCTAAAGCATTAAGCGAAGAAGAGAAATTCAAATTAATAAATAAACTAAGAAACAGACTATCAAAAGAAAACAAACTTATTCTTCAATGTGAAGAAAGTAGGAGTCAACACAAAAATAAGGAGCTAGTAATATACAGGTTTTTAGAATTAATCAAAGAAGGATTAAGACCAGAAAGAAAGCGAATTCCTACCAAAATCCCTAGAAGTGTTATAAAAAAAAGACTTAAAACCAAGCGTTATCTGTCTAATAAAAAGAGTAATAGAAAAAAACCAGATTTAGAATAATAAAATAGTTTAGAAATAATTGTTTCAAATTGTTTATTGTTCATAAATTTGCAATGTTCTCATAAAAGGGGTGCCTATAAACGGCTGAGATCACACCCAATGAACCTGAGCAGGTAATGCTGCTAAGGGACGGCGATAGTTGCCTTTTGAATTAAAATAAACCAGAATAATTACCTCTTTTTATTCGAATAAATGTTTTTATCGAATGAAAATACTTTTCACAATGCTTTTGGTTATCTCTTTGAGTATCAACTTGTATTCACAAGAAAAGGAGCAGGACACAACAAAAATTGAAATTTTAGATGAAGTTTTAGTCAATGCCGTGAGAGTTAATGCCGATTCCCCTATTACCCATTCAAACATTAAAAAAGAAGCCCTTGAAAAACGAAATTTGGGCCAGGATTTACCAATTTTATTAAATTTTTTACCTTCTGTTGTTACAACAAGTGATGCAGGTTCGGGTGTTGGATATACTGGAATTAGAGTACGTGGAATTAGCGCACAATCAACAAATATTACCGTAAATGGAATACCTTATAATGATGCCGAATCTTTAGGAACCTATTGGGTAGATTTACCAGACTTTGCATCTTCAGTAGAAAGTCTTCAATTACAGCGTGGTGTGGGAACATCAACGAATGGGTCAGGGGCTTTTGGAGCTAGTATTAACATTCTAACCGACGTGGTTTCGGAAAAAGCAAGTGCTGAAATCTCTAATGTTTTTGGAAGTTATAATACCAGAAAACACAATGTAAAGTTTAGTACCGGAACTTTAAATAATCATTTTGAATTATCAGGACGTTTATCACAGATTAATTCTGATGGATATATTGACAGAGCAACTTCCGATTTGAAATCCTATTTTTTACAAGCCTCCTATATTTCAGGCAATACCTTAATAAAGGCAATAACGTTTGGCGGGCATGAAGTTACATATCAGGCATGGAATGGTATTGATGCTGAAACTTTGGTAACCGATAGGACTTTTAACCCTTCTGGAATGTATACTGATGAAAATGGCGATATACAGTTTCATCAAAATGAAGAAGACAATTATAAACAAGATCATTATCAATTACATTGGAACCAACGATATAATAATAGCTGGTCAACAAATATTGGATTAAATTACACATACGGGAGAGGATATTTCGAGCAATACAAAGAAGACCAGAGTTTTTCCGATTATGATTTAACAGAGATTGTCATTGGAGGTGAAACAATTAATTCAACTGATTTGATTCGCAGACGTTGGCTGGATAACGATTTTTATGTGTTGAATGCAAATGCAAACTATAAAAATGAGACACTTAATTTTACTTTTGGCACCTCATATAGTAGTTATTTAGGAAATCATTTTGGTGAAATTATTTGGGCGAGATTTGCAAGTAATTCTGAGACTGGAGACCGTTATTATAATGGTCAAGGGAAGAAGCAGGATATAAGTGTTTTTGCAAAAGGGACCTATAGATTAAATAATAAAATAAGTCTTTATGCTGATTTGCAAACCCGATATGTTAATTATAAAACATCGGGTTTAACATCAGACAGAGTTAATATGTTGGTTGATGAAAATTATAATTTTTTTAATCCTAAGGCGGGAATAACCTATAAATTAAGTTCACTAAATAATTTGTATTTCTCTTATGCAAGGGCAAACAGAGAACCTAGCAGAAGTGATTTTGAAAGTAATCCAGATATTAAACCTGAGCAGTTAAACGATTTTGAAATTGGATGGAGACATAATACTAATGCCTTTAAAATTAATACTAATGTTTACTATATGTTGTATAACGAGCAGTTAGTCCTTTCGGGGGCTATCGATAATACGGGTGCGCCAATTAGAACGAATAGTGGTGAAAGTTATAGATTAGGTGTAGAAGTCGAAGCTGCGATACAGGTTACTAAGAAGTTGGCAATTCAACCAAATTTTACGATTAGTTCAAACAAAAATAAACAAACAGTTTTTCAAATGGATGGAGAATTGGTTGATTTAGGAAAAACAAATATTTCTTTTTCGCCCCAATTTGTTGCAGCCAATGCATTTGTATTTCAACCTTTAAATAACTTTCAAATATCCTTTTTAAGTAAATATGTAGGAGAGCAATTTATGGGAAATACAGATTCTGAAGTTTCAAAATTGGATAGCTATTTTGTGAATGATTTAAATATTACTTATGAAATAAAACCAAACTCAATATTTAAATCTATTTTACTGTCTGCTTTAATAAATAATTTATTTGGAGAAAAATATGTGTCCAATGGATACTATTATACTTACGATGATACCTGGACAAATCCAAGCCAAATAACGACTATTGAAGGAACCGGTTACTATCCCCAAGCTACTACAAACTTTTTAATTGGGGCAACTTTAAAATTTTAGATGTTAATTAAATTGAGGGTGAAAAGCAGTTCATTTTGGGTTGCTCTTTTTATTTCTTAATTTGAAATTAAAAGGGTATTTCCGTTTTGTTCAATACGGTAGTTTTTTAAAGCACATTGTAGAGAAGCATTTTCTAGAGGTTGGCCATTTACTAAACTGTACTTATTATGATCTGCGCAACCACAGATGCCTTCAAGACCAGATATTTCAAGGGCAGAACAACTACTTGGAGTATGATTTGGATCACTGGCGTCCCATGCAAAATATTGATTGTTTCCTAAGCTTGCGACAATAATACCACCATTGCCATAATTTGCAATATAAACAGAATTACCTGCAAATTGTAACTGGCTATATTGAGGTAAATTCATGTTTACAGTCACATTTACGCCAATATCAAGTAAAAATTTACAATTTGGATTATTAACCGAATCACCACTACAGTTAGTTAATAAAACAAATAAAAATATTAAAAATAATGATCTCATAGGTGTATTATAATAAGTCTGCAATTTACAACAAAAAGCAAATTGAGTTAAATATTTTGTATATTTGTATATAATCTCGTTCATGCGGGATTTTTTTATTCCGAACATGTTTCGGAATCTTTTTATTAAGTAAACGATGAAGTTATGAGTAAAGTATCTTACTATACACCTGAAGGATTAAAAAAATTAAAAGACGAATTAAATCAATTAAGAGACGTGGAGCGTCCTAAATCTTCTCAAGCTATTGCCGATGCAAGAGATAAAGGCGACTTGAGCGAGAATGCCGAATATGATGCAGCTAAAGAAGCGCAAGGCATGTTGGAAATGAAAATTGCGAAGTTAGAAGAAGTATTGTCGAATGCCAGATTGATAGATGAATCACAGTTAGATGTTTCAAAAATATTAGTACTGTCAAAAGTTAAAATTAAAAACCAAAATAATGGTATGGAAATGAACTATACCTTGGTGGCAGATGGTGAAGCTAATTTAGCTGCAGGAAAAATATCAGTAAATTCCCCAATTGGAAAAGGGCTTCTTGGTAAGTCGTTAGGTGATGTTGCTGAAATACAAGTGCCTAATGGTGTTTTGAAATTTGAAATCTTAGAAATTTCTAGATAAAAAAAAGTATTTTAAAAGTTATAAAAGATTCCTTGTAGTACTCACGAGGAATCTTTTTATATTTACAATAATCCCTAATTTTAATAATATCATGGCATCTATATTTACTAAAATTGTTAATGGAGAAATTCCTTGTTATAAAATAGCAGAAACAGAGGAGTTTTTAGCATTTCTGGATGTTAATCCAAATAGTAAAGGGCATACATTGTGTATTCCAAAAAAGGAAATTGATAAAATTTTTGATTTAGAAGAAGCACACTATGTAAGGTTAATGAGTTTTTCTAAAAAGGTTGCCAAAGCTATTGAAAAAACAATTCCTTGTAAGCGTATAGGGATGACTGTGATTGGGTTAGAAGTACCACATGCACATGTGCATTTAATTCCGTTACACACTATGGAAGACGCCCGTTTTATTAAAAAAACAAAATTAACTTCTGAGGAATTTCAAGCATTAGCAAAGGCTATTCAGTCTAATTTATAGCGCGTTTTAATGCAATTTCAAAAGTTGTGCCTTTGTTTATTTCAGAGTGTAGGACTTTTATTTTTCCTTTATGAAACTCTTCAATAATACGTTTTGTTAGTGATAGACCTAAGCCCCATCCGCGTTTTTTAGTGGTGTAACCAGGTTCAAAAATAGCATTAAACTTGTTTTTTAAAATGCCTTTTCCGGTATCTGAAATAAAGACTTTAATATTGTCTTCTAGTTCAGAAATTTCAATAGTAATTTTTCCACGCCCTTTCATGGCGTCAATGGCATTTTTCACTAAATTTTCAATGGTCCAACTATAAAGTTGTTTGTTTAAGTTAACAAGAATTTCTCTATTGGGCGTAATAATTTCAAATTCTATAAGTTTAGAAGATCGGGTTTTTAAGTAACTATAAGAGTCAATGGTTTCCTTAATAATATCGAGTGGTTGTAATGTTGGAATGGAGCCAATTTTACTAAATCGTTCTGTAATTGTTTGTAACCTGTCTACATCTTTTTCAATTTCAACAATGTACTCCTTATTAACATTTTCGCTTTTTAAAATCTCTGTCCAACCTATCAATGAGGACAATGGTGTGCCTATTTGGTGAGCAGTTTCTTTTGCCATTCCAGACCATAATTTGTTTTCGGTGGCATTTTTATTACTTCTGTAAAAAAAGTACACTACAGCACCAAACAGAATAATAATAAGTAATAATGCTAAAGGGTAATATTTTAGTTTATTAAGTAAATTGGAATTACCGTAATAGATATTGGCTAAAACTTCGTTCTGATACCGAATTTCAATGGGTTTATTTTCGTCCTTAAATTTTAAAATCAACTTTTTTAAATAAATAGAATCTAAAATTTTTAATTCGTCTATATTGCTGTAGCTACCTACACTACCATCATTATTAATAACAACCATTGGAGTCGACTGGTTGCTACTTAATATTTTCAGAGTCAGGTCTAAATTGGCATTGGTATCGCTATTTATAAAATCACTTTGAGCTTCTGCCCATATATCCATTTTTGTTCGTTCTTCAGCCTTAAAATTCTGAAAAAACACGTAGGTGTTCCATAAGATAAGTGAAATAATTATGAAGGATAATACAATCATTACCCAACGAAAAGAGTTTCTGTATTTTGTAAAAATCATTAAAACCAAATTTGAATATGAATATAATGTAAATCTGTTAATATTATTGTCTAAGATGTTAGTAAATCCGTTTTTAGTTCAATAGCAGAATAGTTACATTTGTGAAAATTAAATGTAAGATGACCTCTTTCGATCCTAAAAATATACCAACAAAAACATTGCATAGTTATTTGCTAAGTGCTGTAGCTCCCAGGCCTATTGCTTTTGCAAGTACTGTTGATGGGGAAGGGAATCCAAACTTATCTCCGTTTAGCTTTTTTAATGTATTTAGTTCTAATCCACCTATTTTAGTATTTTCACCATCTCGACGTGTTAGAGATAATTCAGTAAAACATACTTTGATTAATGCTGAAACCACTAAAGAAGTAGTTATAAACGTGGTAAATTACGATATTGTACAACAAATGTCTTTGGCCAGTACAGAATATCCTGAAGGAGTGAATGAGTTTGAAAAAGCTGGGCTGACCATGTTAAAATCTGATATAGTAAAACCATTTAGGGTTGCAGAGTCGCCGGTTCAGTTTGAATGTAAGGTAAATGATATTATTAAATTAGGAACTGAAGGTGGGGCGGGAAATTTAATTATTTGTGAAGTGGTAATGTTTCACATTTCAGAAGATGTGCTAGATAAAGACAATAATATTAATCAAAAGAAATTAGACTTAGTTGCTAGGGCAGGAGGTAATTTTTATAGTAGAGCTAATAAAGGATTTTTTGAAGTCCCTAAACCATTATCTGCTTTAGGAATTGGAGTAGATAGTTTGCCAGAAGATGTTAGAAATAGTATGGTGTTAACTGGTAATGATTTGGGAATGCTTGCTAATGTTGTTACATTACCTAATAAAAAAGAGGTAAAAGATTTTATAGAAAGTGTAGGAGAAAATTATCCAAATGTTAAAAATGCCTCTCATAGAGAAAAACATAAATTGGCACGTAATTATTTAAGTTATGGTGATATTGAAAGTGCCTGGAAAATATTGTTAAGTTAAAGTAGAGTAATAATAGATATAAATAAAAATTAATGGAAGTTCAAGGAAGAATTAAAATGATTGGAGAAACTCAAACCTTCGGGAATAATGGGTTTAGAAAAAGAGAAATTGTGGTAACAACAGATGAGCAATATCCGCAACATATAATGGTGGAATTTGTTCAGGATAAAACTGACTTACTAAACAATTATAAAGAAGGGCAACAAGTAAAAATCAGTATTAATTTACGCGGAAGAGAATGGGTGAATCCACAAGGAGAAACAAAGTACTTTAACTCAATTCAAGGATGGAGAATTGAAGCAGTTCAGGCAGAATCAGGAGATTCAAATTTACCACCAGTACCACCAATGGATGCTTTTGAACCAGCAGGTGATTTAAATGAAGAAGATCACGATGATCTACCATTTTAATACAAGTAAATTAAGTCTTTACACAAGAATTTATTACAATAAACCTCAATGCTTTTTATAGTATTGAGGTTTACTATTTTTTATATTCAAATATGAAATATCTAACTAGCACAACCCCATTTCCAGATGTTACTGAGGCAACAAAAGAAGGGCTGTTGGCTATTGGAGGAGACTTATCTGTTAATAGATTAATTGAAGCTTATAGATTGGGTATTTTCCCCTGGTATTCATATGAAGAACCCATATTATGGTGGTCTCCAGACCCGCGCTTCGTTTTATTCCCAGAAAATCTGAAGGTTTCTAAAAGTATGAGGCAAATTCTTCGAAATGCTGACTATGAAGTTACCATTAATAAAGATTTTAAGGCGGTTATAATGGAATGCTCTAAAATTAAACGTGATGGACAAGAAGGAACTTGGATTACGAATCCTATGATGGAGGCATATATGGAATTACATAAATTAGGATTTGCCAAATCGGTTGAAGTTTGGAGAAATGATAATTTAGTGGGAGGCCTTTATGGGGTTGATTTAAATAATGGGGTGTTTTGTGGTGAGAGCATGTTTACTAAAGAAAGTAATGCTAGTAAAGTTGGATTTATCACCTTTATACAAAATACCAATTATAAATTGATAGATTGTCAGGTTTACACACAACATCTGGAAAGTTTGGGCGCAGAAGATATTTCCAGAGATGTATTTTTAAAACATTTAAAAAACGAACAGGATGGAAAATATTTGGGACACGAGATTTAGCCAAAAGGAATATGCCTATGGCGTTTTACCAAATGCTTTTTTTAAAAGCGTTCTAGACACATATAACGTAAAAGGAAAGTTGTTATTACCTGCAGAAGGAGAAGGGCGCAATGCGGTATATGGGGCAAAAAAAGGGTTGGAGATATATGCGTTTGATACTAGTAAAGAAGGATGTAAAAAAGCTTTAAAGCTTGCCAAGGAAAATAAGGTAACGATTAACTATGAGGTTGGTGAATTTGATGATTTAGAATTGCTTAACGAAAAATTTGATGTAGTGGCCTTAATTTTTGCCCATTTTTCAATAGATATTGTATCTGAATATCATAAAAAGATAACAAGCTTATTAAATCCTAATGGATTGATAATTCTTGAAGGATTCAGTAAGAGTCATCTCGAATATCAAAAGAACAATCCAAAAGCAGGAGGGCCAAAAAAATTAGAGATGTTATTTTCTAAAGAAACTATAAAAAGAGATTTTCCAGATTTTGAAATTTTGAAATTAGAGGAAATAGAAACAGAACTTCAGGAAGGGTTATATCATCAGGGAAAAGCAAAAGTTATTAGATTTATTGGCAGAAAAAATTAAACTAAAGTCTTGGTTTAATTCGGTGATATTTCATTTTTAATACATGATTGATTATTACTTTGTAAGTAAATTTTCTAACTTCGTTTAACTACATTTATAAACCATGTGAGGATTTGTATTACTGAAATATGTCCAATGGCAAACGATGAAAGAAAGCAAACCCTATTAAAGAAAAACATAAATGAATTTATTTGATATAGAGCATAAAATAATTCTTGTAACTGGTGGTTGCGGAGTTCTTGGTGGTGGAATTGCAAAATATTTATTAGAAAATAATGCCACCGTAATTTTATTACATTATAAAGAAGGCCCACTTTTAGCTACTGTTAGGGAATTAAAAAAGATTAGTAAAAAAGTAGATGGTTATGTATGTAATGTTGTTGAAGAAAAAAGTCTTCAAGAGGTGGCAAAAAAAATCATACATATTTATGGTAAAATAGATGCTTTAATAAACGCTGCAGGAGGGAATAAACCAGGTGCAACTGTAGGTTTAGATCAATCTGTATTTGATGTAGACATTGAACAATTAAAACAAGTTATCGATTTAAATCTCTTCGGAAGTATTATTCCTTCATTAGTTTTTGGTAAAGAAATGGCAAAGTATAAAAAAGGGGTTATTATCAATATATCTTCTTTGGCGGCCGAAAGAGCTCTTACAAGGGTAATGGGATATTCTGCTTCAAAAGCGGCAATAGATAATTTTACAAAATGGATGTCCGTTGAGTTGGCTCAAAAATATGGGGAGGGTATGCGTGTAAATGCTATAGCCCCTGGATTTTTTATAGGACATCAAAATAGATCTTTGTTAACAAATGAAGATGGTAGCTATACAGAAAGAGGGCTTACAATTATTAAAAACACACCGATGAATCGTTTTGGAAATGCTGATGAACTTAATGGAGCAATTCACTATTTATGTTCTGATGCATCAAAATTTGTAACAGGTATAGTTATCCCTATTGATGGTGGATTTAGTGCGTTTAGTGGCGTATAATATATTAATATGAGATAAAATGGAGCAAACATGGCGTTGGTATGGTCCTAAGGATCCTGTATCATTATCAGATATAAAACAAGCTGGAGCGACAGGGGTTGTTTCTGCATTACATCATATTCCAAACGGACAAATATGGCCAATTCAAGAAATAAATGAAAGGAAGCGAATCATTGAACAATCAGGACTTACTTGGAGTGTTATTGAGAGTATTCCAGTACATGAGAGTATTAAAACACGGTCGGGAGATTTTCAAAAATTTATAGATAATTACAAAACTAATATTGAGAATTTGGCCTGTTGTGGCATTACTACTATATGTTATAATTTTATGCCGGTTTTAGATTGGACCAGAACGTCATTAGATTATGAATTGGAAGACGGGTCAAAAGCATTGCGATTTGATCAAATGGCATTTGCTGCTTTCGAACTCTATATTTTAAAAAGGCCTGGAGCCATTGCCTCATATACCAATAAGCAAAAGACTGCTGCTAAAACCTATTTTGATAGTCTTTCTATAAATGAAATAGAAAAACTATCTAATAATATTATTGCAGGTTTACCGGGTGCAGAAGAAGGATATACAATAGAACAATTTCTAGAAGTATTAAAGACCTATCATGAAATAGATAGCACTAAATTAAGACAAAATTTAGTTAAATTTTTAAAGGAAATTGTACCAATAGCTGCGAGAAACAACGTTCTTTTATGTATTCACCCAGACGATCCGCCATTGCCCATTTTAGGTTTGCCTAGAGTTGTAAGCACTGAAGAAGACTTTGTTTATTTATTTGAACGAGTACCAGAAATTACCAATGGAATAACTTTTTGTACCGGTTCTTTGGGTGTACGTGAAGATAATGATTTGATAAAAATTTTTAAAAGGTTTGCAGATAGAGTTCATTTCTTACATTTAAGAAGTACTCAAAGAGACGCAGAAGGCAACTTCTATGAAGCCAATCACTTAGAAGGAAATGTTGATATGTATAGTGTTGTGAAAGAGGTGATTAAAGAAGAGAAACGACGTTATTTAACAGGAAGATTAGATTGTATAATTCCAATGAGACCTGACCACGGGCATCAAATGTTAGACGACTTAAATAAAGTTACTAATCCTGGATATTCAGGTATTGGAAGATTGCGAGGGTTAGCTGAAATAAGAGGATTAGAACTTGGAATAACAAGGAGCATCTAATGTATTTGTTTTTCACAATATAGCATTAGTCTAAAACAGAACCATTGTATTAATAATTAAAATGTAAAGAACAGCACATTATAATTTAAATTGGAAAAATAAATTCAGGAAATCTGCTTTAATAAAAAAGGAAACACCTAAAACCTCACACCTCGTTATACCTGAAACAATCTATTTCGTGATCATTTACCATACCAGTCGCTTGCATATGTGCATATATAACGGTACTTCCTACAAATTTAAAACCGCGCTTTTTCAAGTCTTTGCTTAGTATATCACTTATTGCTGTAGTAGCAGGTAAATCTTTAATGTCTTTACGAATATTTTTTATAGGCTTACCTTCAACAAAACCCCATATATATTTAGAGAAACTACCAAATTCGTTCTGAATTTTCAAAAACGCTTGTGCATTAGAAATAGTTGCTTTTATTTTAAGTTTATTGCGAATAATACCTGCATCTTCTATTAAAACGTCAAACTTATCTTGTTGATATTGGGCTATTTTTTTATAGTCAAAATTATCAAATGCGGCTCTAAAATTTTCTCTTTTACGTAAAATGGTAATCCAGCTTAAACCAGCCTGAAATGTCTCTAAAATTAAGAACTCAAATAATTTAGCGTCATCATAAACTGGCACACCCCATTCCTTATCATGATAAGCTTCGTATAAAGTATCTCCCACGCACCATTTACATTTGTGTTTTTCCATTTTTTTATTGTAAGTGTTTCCATAAAAGTATGATAAAAATCATCTAAAATAAAGCTTCAAGATTGTAATTTTGTGTCTTCAAAAATTAATTTTATGAATACAGTTATAAAAGACAGTTTACAAGGCAGTATGTCCTATGCAACTTATAGAAATCTTGTTAAGATATTGGTGGAGGAAAAGTCTAATAGTGGTATTGAAAAAAACGAAGACTTGGCAAGCTTTACCGTTCTTAATGATAAGAGGATGAATCGTTGGGATAAAACTTTAAAAATTTCGGATGAATCTAAAGATAAATTATCTCATTTTAATGAAAATATAACCTGGTTGGTAATTACTGAGAGTTGGTGTGGTGATGCAGCACATATTGTTCCTGTATTATTTAAAATTGCTGAATTTATTAATATTAATTTTAGAGTGGTTCTTAGAGATGATAATCTGGAATTAATGGATATGTTTTTAACAAATGGTGCTAGAGCAGTGCCTAAGTTGGTAATGATAGATAATGTTTCGGGAGAGGTTTTAAATACTTACGGACCAAGGCCTAGTGAAGCGACCCAAATGGTGATTGACTATAAAGCGAAACATGGTGTAATTACTCCAGAATTTAAAGAAGATTTGCAACATTGGTATAATAAAGATAAAGGGCAAAATATTGTA
>JAHEDS010000014.1:0-2622 GCA_024641135.1 Flavobacteriales bacterium | reverse complement strand
GTTTCATTATAGGCTTTATTTGTTTCAGCTTTATCGTTATTTAATTTTTCTAAGGCTTCCAGAATTTTAATCTCTTCTTCGGTAAGTTCTTTTTCAGGTTCAATTTCATAATAACTTTCTGAAGCCAGTTCATTCTGTTTTTTAATATTTAAATTAAAAACAGAAAGTACTACCGTTCCAGAAATTAGAAATGTAAGTAATAGGGCTTTATGTTGATTACTGAAATACAAAGAGTAAAATTTTATTCAATATTACTTTATATACGACAATTTAACATAAAAAGTTTAAAATATCATGAATTCTAAAAAAATTGAAACACTAGATAAGCCATCAAGAGTTTTATAACCAAAACGTTTTCGGGTAAAATCTAATCCGATTAAAATAGAATTATCATTACTCTCTAAAAAGAATTGCCCACCTAGCCCAAATTTATAAAGATTACCTTTTTCAAAGTCATTTGAAATTCCTAATAGCGTACCATATCCAAACCTTGCAAAAAAGGCAGCATGTTCAATATTTTTATTTAAGCTATGCTGAAAACTTAAATAGGCAGGAATAAAATGAAGTCCTTGTTGTGAATGCCAATTGTACTCAAGATTTAATCCAATAGAAGTTCGTTTGTCAAATTGAAAACCTAAAGTATTATTTACAAACAACGCGCTAGGGTTAATGAGTGTTTCATCAGAATCATCAAAAGCCACATAAGATTCGTTAATTGATAGCGTAGTGGCGATTGAAAATTTGTAAAAAAGACCGCTAGTATTTTTTGAATCTGTTTGTGAAAAAGAACTTGTAGTTACAAATAACAGAGTTAAAATTGCAAGAAAGGTTGGTTTCATAGTTATATAGTTTAATAATTAAAACCAGTATCAAAAATTATTCCGAAGGCAAATTTTTTAAAAAATCATCAACAGTTTCTGCGTTGTCGACATTAAAATCACCAATTTTTGTTCGTCTTAACACCGATAAATGTGCGCCTGATTGGAGCGCCTTTCCAAAGTCATGAGCTAAAGAACGGATATAAGTGCCTTTACTACAAATAATCCTAAAGTCAACATTCAACCCGTCTATTTTTGTAATTTCAAATTCCTGAATCGTTACATTCCTGGCTTTAATTTCTACGTGTTCTCCTGCTCTTGCAAACTGATATAACCGTTTACCATCTTTTTTTAAGGCAGAAAAAACAGGAGGGATTTGTTCAATTTCTCCAATAAATTGTTTAGTAGTTTGGTGAATCAATTTTTCACTAATATGGTTTGTAGGAAAGGTTTCATTTATCTCTGTTTCCAAATCGTAGGAAGGTGTTGTGCTTCCTAAAACTAATGTGCCTGTGTATTCTTTAATCTGGCCTTGAAAAGAGTCTATTTGCTTAGTCATTTTACCCGTGCATATAACTAATAAGCCAGTTGCTAATGGGTCTAATGTTCCTGCATGTCCAACCTTAATTTTTTTTAAATTAAAAGCCTTTTTTATTTCGTATCGCAACTTATTTACAACCTGAAATGAAGTCCATTGTAAGGGTTTGTCAATTAACAATACCTGACCTGATTGATACTCTTCTGAAGTCATTAGATAGTTGTTATTGGATAAATAAAGAAATGAATAAGTAATAATCCAATTCCTAAAATAATTCGGTAATAGCCAAAAATTTTAAATCCTTTTCTACTTAAATAATCTATAAATGATTTAATAGCAATTAAAGCAACAATAAATGCAACAATATTTCCTATAATTAAATAATTAATTTGATCACTACTTAATATAAAACCAGCCTGATAATAGTCATATAATTTTTTAGTAGTTGCACCAAACATAGTAGGGACTGCTAGAAAAAATGAAAATTCAGCAGCAGTTTTTCTGTTTAATTTTTGAGTCATGCCGCCAATAATACTTGCCCCACTGCGAGAGGTTCCTGGTACCATCGCTAAACATTGGAAAAAGCCAATCTTTAAAGCAGAACTATAGCTGATTTTAGTATGTTCTTCAGGATTGTTTAGATCCAATTCTTCATTGGATTTAAACCAATCATCAACTTTTAATAATACATAACCTCCAATAATTAATAAAATGGCAACAATTATCGGGCTTTCTAATAATTCATCAATAATATTATTAAATAAAAGACCTAAAATTACTGCAGGAATAAATGCTACTAAAAGTTTAAAGTAAAAATCTAAACTTTGAAAAAAGCGCTTCCAATAGAGTATGAGAACAGATAAAATGGCTCCTAATTGAATGACGATTGTAAATAACTTTGTAAAATCATCACTTGCAATTTTCATAAGTGATGATGCAATAATCATGTGTCCTGTGGAAGAAATTGGAAGGTATTCTGTAATACCTTCAATAACTGCCAATATAATCGTATCCATTAAATCCATCCGGCAAAAATAGGGAATAAGATATTGTATTCATATCTAGCTTAAAAAAAGTTTAAATAAAAAGCCATCCTAAAATCATGGTTAATAAAATACCAATTAACCCTTGTAGTAAGGTGGCAATGGTTTGAGTTTTTAGGGCTGTTGTAGTATCCATACCAGAAAATTGAGCAACAACCCAGAAATAACTATCATTTAAATGCGAAACGGTCATAGCTCCTGCACCAATTGAAAGCACTGTTAA
>JAHEDS010000153.1 GCA_024641135.1 Flavobacteriales bacterium | reverse complement strand
AACACTTTATGAAAGCCTTTTAATTCCTGATCTGCTCTTTCTACTTTTGAATCTTTTTTAGAAGAATATAATTGAACCACCTCTTTACCATCTACTGCTCCAGTATTTGTAACCTCAATTGCAACATAAATAATTTCATTATTCAAATACGCTTCATTTTTATCGGCATGCGCATTTTTTATTTCAAAAGAGGTATAGGATAATCCATATCCAAATGGATATAATGGTTCTACTTTTTTAGTATCAAACCATCTGTAACCAACCAAAAGGCCTTCATTATAG
Organism: Flavobacteriales bacterium; assembly: GCA_024641135.1. GTDB lineage: Bacteria > Bacteroidota > Bacteroidia > Flavobacteriales > Flavobacteriaceae > Yeosuana. The sequence continues at coordinate 3,008 of JAHEDS010000153.1, read as the reverse complement.
GAAACCGTTTTGTCTCCAGGAAAACTATTTGTGGCATGTGCAGGAGAATCATTTAATTTTTTAGGCATTGTCCAAGGAAGTTTTCCAGAAGGATTTACATTTCCTAATAACACATCAGCTAAGGCATTTCCTCCTTCAGAACCATTAAACCAGCTCCAAACCAATGCAGATGATTTTTCTTTTATGCTGTTAATATCAAATGGTGCTCCAGCAATCATTACAACAATCGTATTGGGGTTTGCTTCAAGTACTTTTTCTATCAATTCAACTTGTCCAAATGGTAATTCCAAATCCGCCCTGTCTGAAGCTTCTGTTTCATAATCGCGATTTGATCCTGCAAAAATAATGGTCGCATCAGAATTTTTAGCTGCCATTAAAGCTTCTTCAAGTAATTTAGGGTCTAATTCATCTACAGTCTCTGTTCTTTCCTGAGTAACATCACCAAATACAGACGCTTTTTTTGGCGCATATCGCTCTTGATAACCCTCGGCATAATTAATTTGTACTGTATTAGGCAATCTATTCTGTAGCCCTTCTAAAGGTGTTACTTCTCTTTTTGTTTTTACACCCGCTCCAAAACCGCCTAAAGCATTTTTCTTTGTTGCATTTGCCCCGATTACAGCAACCGATTTAATTCCAGAAGCCTTTAAAGGCAATAGCTGTTTATCGTTTTTAAGCAACACAACAGATTCTGAAGCAATATCATATGCGTCTTTAAAATGAGCCTCTGTATTAATACTCCCTTTTTTGCGTTCTTCATTACCCATGCTTTTTAAGGTGTACATTAACTGCAAAACACGTTTAACATGTTTATCAATCTCTTGTTCTGTAATTTTACCTGCCTTAACAGAGTCTATTAATGGTTTTGCTAAAAAGAATTCATCAAATGGTTTTGGCGTACCCATTTCCACATCTAACCCGCTAATTAACGAATTTACAGAGGTATGTACTGCAGCCCAATCTGAAATTACGAGCCCTTCAAAACCCCATGCTCCTTTTAAAACATCATTGAGCATATGGCTGTTTTCACATAAATATTCCCCTCTAAATTTGTTATAAGCCCCCATCATACTATAGGCCTTTGCTTCTTTAACAGCTGCTTCAAAGGCGGGCAAATAAATTTCGTGAAGCGTACGTTCATCAATTTGAACATCCACAAAATCTCTATTGGTTTCCTGATTGTTTGCTGCATAATGTTTTACACATGCCGCTACATCGTTATTTTGCAACCCTACCACAAAAGGAACCGTTAATTTTTTATTTAAAAACGGGTCCTCAGTTAAATATTCATAGGTTCTTCCACCTAAAGGCGTTCTTATAATATTTATAGCAGGCGATAATAAAACATCTTTATCTCTGGCACGCGTTTCTTCTCCAACACTATTTCCAAATTTATAAGCTAGTTCTGTATTCCAGGTTGCTGAGAGTCCTGCTCCCGCTGGATAATACGTTGCAAAATCAGTATCTAATCCTGCTGGAGCCCACGAGTATCTTGAAATTTCTTCACGTACTCCTAGTGGGCCATCTGCCATTTTTAATTCTGGAATTCCTAATCGTTCAACACCCGCAGTAGTAAACATACTTGTTCCATGAAGCATACCAGATTTTTCTTCTAAGGTCATTTGACTAATAAGGCTATCAATCGTAGCATCATATTCATGAGTAATTGGACGTCCCATATATTCTTCTGTTGAAGCTTTTATTTCTGTAGAATTAGAATTTGTCTGTTTAGCATCATTACAAGAATTTAAGAATACCGATAATGCTGTTATTGTTAGTATAGTTGCTTTAAAATTCATTTGAATTATTTATAGTTTTGATATTTGAATTTGAATATTTAAACCCGTATTGAAATCACATTATTTACCTGAACAAGAAACACTTAAAAGTACGAACTAAATTCTAATTGGCCATTTAGAAAAATTATTTTTTAATAAAAACTAGTTGATGAAAATCTATTTTTCGTTAAGCATAAGATGCCAGCTTATATTATATTTCTCATTTGATTTAAGCTTTTTTAATCCTATCCCATTATTATAACTATCTGAAACGCCTGTTGTAGGCTCGATCGCTATTGTATTGTTGTGAGGTGGCGTATATATTTGTAAAAAGCTGTTTTTCTCTGAAGATTTTAAATTAAAAATATATTTTGGCGTAGTAAATTTAACCTCATTGGAATTTAACACAAAACAATCATCTAATAATTGATCTTTAATTTCAAAGTCTTTAATAGGCGGAATAAAATCAATGCTTTGAGTAATATTTCGTTCATTTAATATGGCCTTTTTATGGCTATCAAAACGCAATAAACTATTATATAAATTATCACTTAAAAAATAAGGATGCCAACCAATTGTAAAAGGAAAGTCATTAACATCTGTATTTACTATTTCAATCTTTAACTCTAAGGAACTTAATGTTAATATATATTCTAATTTTATGGAATAGGTAAAAGGAAAGCCTTTTGAAATCTCCTTTTCATTATAAATTAAAGTTACAGAAGCAGATGCTTCCGTTACTTTTTCCTCTAAAAGTTCAAAGGTTTTATTATAAACTAAACCATGAATGGCATTATTTAATCCTTTTTCATTTATCTCTAATTGATAGGTTTTTCCGTTAAATAGATAGGTGCCGTCTTTAACCCTGTTAGCAAATGGAAATAAAATTGCAGAAGCATAGGTATTATTATAAGTAAGGGGATCCATATCTTTTATAAGAATATGTCCATTCAATATTAATTCCTGAAGGCTAGCACCATCATTTAAATAAATTTTAGCATAACTGCTTTTATTCTTATTTGAAATTTCAATAAAATCAACATTATTCTTTAAATGGGTGTGGTGATTAATACTATACAAAATCTATTATAAAAAAATTATTTCTTCGTTTTTAATCTAAAATGAACATTCATTTTTACTAAAAAGAACACTTATTTAACCTTATTTTCTATACTAAATTAAACATTTATATGAAGTGAAATAAAAAAAGCCTCATCAATATTTTGATAA